>JABFRG010000021.1 GCA_013141295.1 Polyangiaceae bacterium | reverse complement strand
ATTGCGCGGCCAAAGGTCCATTGGCCGTCCCTTTTCGGTTTCGTGGAACATGGACAAATCTAGCGGAAATTGGCGCGTACGGTTCCTCCGCGGCGCCTACCGAGGGTCCATTGGCCGCATCTCGCCTACATTGTGGGCGATGCGGTCGAAAACGGCGGTCTCAGTCCTCGCCAGCGTCGGGCGCGCCACCGTCCGGCGGCGGCGGCACGGGGACGAGCCGCAGCACGCGGGCCACGTCGACGATGTCTTCTGTATAGTACAGGTATCCGTCGAGCCCCTGGGCCACGTCGCGGATGCGCAAGTTGCCCTGGTGGTAGAAGAGCTTCTCCCAGGAGACGGCCTTGGTGCCGTCGAAGACCACCCGCACCACGCCCTCGCCGCTGCCGCCCAGCGCTGCGAAGATGAAGTTGTTGCACCATCCCGGGAACGCGAGGCCGGTGTAGAAAATGGCGCCCGAAGGAGCCTGCGACGGGGTGAAGAGAATCTGTGCCTGGGTGATGCCGTTTGCCGCCTGGTCACACGTGTAGTCGGGCCAGCCGTAGTTGAGCCCCGGCCGCAGCCAGTTGATCTCGTCGCAACCCTGCTCGCCGTGCTCGGTGGAAAAGAGGTTGTTGGTCTTGGGTTGGAGCGCGATGCCCTGGGGGTTGCGGTGCCCCATGGTGAAGATCTCGGGCCGCGCATCGGGAACGCCCACGAAGGGATTGTCCGACGGGATGGTGCCGTCGTCGTTGATGCGAATGGTCTTCCCCGAGAGGCCACGCAGCTCCTGCGGCCCCGGGCCGGTGTGGGTCTCGCCCAGCGTCAGGTACAGCTTTCGGTCGCCCCCGAAGACCATGCGCCCGCCGTAGTGACCGTCGACGCCGTGGACGAAGAAGCCCGGGAATACGTCGAGCGGCTGCTTGAGCTCGTCGTTCTCGAAGAGGTAGCGAGTGATCATCACCGCGTGCTTGGGGGGATCGTCACCGTTGGTGCCCACGTCGCTCACGTAGAGCAGGTGGTTGGTGGCGAAATCCGGATGGAGCACGATGTCGAGGAGGCCGCCCTGCGAGCCGGGCCACGAGATGGGCGCGCCGACCACCGGCGCTTCCCGGAGCTTCCCGCCCTTGATGATGCGGATCTTGCCGATGACGTCGTTGAGGTAGTCGCCGCGTTCGGTGACGAGCCAGTCGCCGTTGGGCAGCGGGTCGATGGACCACGGGTTGGAGAGCCCTTCGGCGACCACCTCGCTGCGGAAGTACATCTTCGGCGGGTCGACCATGGGCGTGCACTTCGTGGGTGCGCTGGCCTCTGCATCGTGGCGGCCGTCGGTGCTGGCATCTGCGCCACCCTCGCCGGCGCCCGCGTCGGAAGGGCCCGGACCACTGGGCGTCGGAACCTCTTTCGGTACCGTCTCGCCGCAGGCCGCGAGCATCATCACGCCCCAGTAGAGCCACTTGCGCATGCCCCAAGCCTACGCGATCCTGGCGCCGCCCGCACGGTTCGGGCTCGGCCGAGGGAGGCCGCCCGCGATGCCGGACTGGGAAGCGCTGAAGCGGAGGAACGACGTTGCGCACCACCGGGTCTTCGGGGCGCCGGGCCCACCGTGGCCGCCGGGCGCCACCGAAGACGAGATCGCCCGCGCCGAGGAGGCCGTCGGGATGCGCTTCGATCCCCAGGTCCGGAGCTTGCTCGCGTTCGCCGCAGGCACTCCGGATCTGTGGGCGATGATCCGGTTCTTCTCGCCCGCCGACTACCTGGGCAGCGAGCTCTGGAAGGCGGTGCATCGAAACGTCGTGGACGTATTCGCCGAGGAGCTTGTCTACCTTTGTGGTTTCCGCCCCTCCCAGGTCGTGGTTGTCGGGTGCAGCACTCTAGGGCCGGACCTGCTGTTCATGCCGCGGCCTCCTTCGGTGCGGTCGTCGTACGTATTCTGGTTCGACGCAGAGCAGCAGGGCGTGTTCCCGTCGGCGGAAGCCGCGGTGCGAGCGTTCACGGAGAAGCTGGAGGAGTCTCCGCCCTACTACCTCTGACAGCCCGCAGGGGCTTCGCGGGGCGCAAGGGGTGCGCGGGGCCGGCGGCTTGCGGTCGCGCTCCGTGCATTCTACGGGCAATTCGGCGCGGCGCGCGGTTTGCAAACGTCATCGGCATGTCTGCTCTCGACACCGTCTTGCCCATGCCGCGGCTCCTGGAGATCGATCACGTGGACCTGGCGATTCCCGCGGCCCGCGCCTGGGACATCCTGCGGAACACCGATCTGGCGCATCACGCGCTGCTGGTCCGCGCCCTCTTCGCCATTCGCACGCTTCCGGACCGCCTCGACGGAACCGCCAAGGGGCCGGTGGCGCTTCGCATCTCGGACCTCACGTCGTCGATCTCCGCGCCGGGCTTCCAGGTGCTCTCGGAGCATCCCGGACGCGAGGTGGTGGTGGGCGCCATCGGCAAGGTGTGGCACCTCGAGATCCCCTTCGTCCACGTGGGGAGCGCCGAGGCCTTCACCGCCTTCGCCACGCCGGGCTTTGCCAAGGTGGCCTGGGCGCTCCGGGTGGTTCCGCTCGGGGAGCAGGAGTGCAAAGTGGAGATCGAGGTGCGCGTCGACGCCACCGACGAGGACGCTTGGGGCAAGTTCCGGCGCTACTTCGTGCTCATCGGCCCGGGCTCGCGGTTCATCCGGCACTCGCTGCTGAGCGGCCTGGCGCGCGAGTACGGAACGCCCGACGCAAAGGAGAACGAGCGACCGCTGCCGGGCGACGAGCTCCTGCCCGATGCCACCGACCAGGTGAGCCTGGCCATCGACGTGCACGCGCCGCCCTCGGCGCTGTGGCCCTGGATCGTGCAAATGGGCGGGCAGCGCGCCGGCTTCTACAGCATCGACCTGCTCGACAACGAGAACGTACGGAGCGCCCGGGAGCTCCACCCGGAGCTCGCGAAGCTGAAGGTGGGCGACGTGATCCCGGCGACCCGCTCGAGCGCGGATGGCTTCGAGGTGCTGCGCATCGCCGAGGAACGCGAGCTGGTGCTCGGTGGGCTGTTCGACCCGGAGCTCAAGACCCAGCTCCGCTTCGATGCCCCGAGGCCGCTCCACTTCTGGCAGATCACCTGGTCGTTCGTGCTCGAGCCTCGGGGCGACGGCACGACCCGCCTGCACACGCGCGCCCGCGCCCGCTACGCATCGAGCGGAGCCAGCCACGCGGCGTGGATTCGCCCGGTTCACTGGCTCATGCAGTCGGTCCAGCTCCGTGCGCTGGCAGCCCGCGCCGAGGGCCGCCTTCCGCGCGACGACTGGCGCGACGTGACCGAAGGCGCCGGCGGTGCGCTGGTGATGGCGGCGGCGTTCCTGACGCCCTTCATGCGGCAGGCGCGGCGCCATTGGGGTCTCGACGAGGCCACCGCGAGCCGGGCGCTTCCCGGCGACGAGCTATCCCGAAGCCCGACTGGGACTGGACCCACGGCATCGAGATCGACGCTTCGGCGGCGGAAGTGTGGCCGTGGATCGCGCAGATCGGCGCGGACCGCGGCGGCTTCTACAGCTACCAGTGGCTCGAGAACCTGGCCGGATGCAAGGTCCAGAACGCCGAGCGCGTGCACCCGGAGCTGGCGGTGGGGCCGCACGACTCCATCTCGCTGCACCCGAAGATGCCGCCGCTCCCGGTGGTGCGCTACGAGGCCGGCAGCCACTTCGTCGTGCACGCGAAGGCCGACGAGGCCGCGCGGGGCGTCGGTGCCGGCAAGCCTTGGGTGGAGACCAGCTGGGGCTTCTACCTGGAGCCGCTCGGGCCGAACCGCTGCCGGTTCGTCAGCCGCTTTCGCTGCGCGACCTCGCCGGACGCGCTCTCCCACATCGAGTACGGTCCGCTGCTCGTGGAGCCCATCGGGTTCGCCATGGACCGCCGGATGCTGCTCGGCGTGAAGGCCCGCGCCGAGGCGCGTCCCTCTGCCGCCAAGGTCAGCAAGGCCCGCAAGGTGAAGAAGCCGAAGGCCGCGCACGCCTGAGGTCAGCGCATTTTCGTGCGCCGCTCGACGCCGTCCTCGCGGCCCACGAAGACCTCGTCGATCTCGCCCACGAAGAGCCCGTGCTCGACGATGCCCGGGATCGACGCGAGGCGCGCCGCGAGGTCGGCTGCGTCGTCGATGAACCCGAAGGCGGCGTCGACCACGAAGTTCTGTTGGTCGGTACGAAAGGGCGTGCCGGCCTCGACGACCCGGCGGGTGGGCGCTGCGCCGAGCTCCGTGAGCGCCCGCATGACCCAGGCCTCGGCGAAAGGGAGTACCTCCACCGGGAGGGGGAAGGACCCGAGGCGCTCGACGACTTTGTTTGCGTCGACCACGATGAGGACCCGGTCCGATGCCGCGGCCACCACCTTCTCCCGGAGGAGGGCACCGCCGCCGCCCTTGATGGCGCAGAACCGCGGGTCGATCTCGTCGGCGCCGTCGATGGTGAGGTCCACCCGCGATACGGCCTCGAAGGGGATCACCCGGAGACCCAGCGAGACGCCGAGGCGCTCGGTCGCGGTCGACGTGGCGACGCACGTGGCGCGCAGGCCCTCCTTCACGCGCTGCGCGAGTGCCCGCACCGCGAACGCGGCGGTCCGTCCGGTGCCCAGACCCACCAGCATGCCTGCGCGGACCTCGTTCACCGCGGCCTCGGCTGCGGCCGCGCGCTCTGCGTCCACGGTCATGTGGGATTCAGCTCCGGTAGGGGGATGGGAGGGCTCGCGTCTTCGCCTCAGCGAGCGCCGCGTTGAAGCGTTGGGCCACGTACTCGGCGCACGCGCGATCGGGGAGGAAAAGAGCGAACGTCTTGCTCGTGCCGTTACCCATGTTGGCGACGAGGCTGAACGTCGTGGTCGTGCCGCTGCGGGACGACGTAGCACCCTCGACGACGGCGAATGCGTCGACGTCGGCGACCGGAGCGTCCAGCCGTCCGGCCGCGGGAATGGGGCCGTTCGTGAACTTCATCCGTCCGTCCGCGATGCGGAGCCGCGGCGTGTTGAACATCCCAACCAGGACCTTGTGCGAGAGGAAGATTCCGACGCCCAGGTGAAGGAGGCCGAACAAGGCCATGGGCCATATGCCCTTCGCGATCGCGATGCCGTACCACATGACCATGAAGCCGTCCCAGAACAGCGTGAAGAACAGCAGCGGCAGCGTGGCGAGGCGGCTCGGAGGCACCGCCGCCTCGTAGTTGTCGCCGTCGCCCTGCTCGATCAGGCGAAAGGATTCTGGTCGGTACAGGGCCAAGGGCTGCACCGGCTGGAGCACCAGATTCGCCGGCTGTGCCGCGGGGATCTCCACCAGCTCACCGCAAGGTCGGCAAACACCGACTCCGCGCGCGAGGTCGATGTCCGACCCGCCAATCGCCATTCCGCATCGGGGACACAACAGTTGCATCGATGACGAGCCTAGCACCCCGCGACCGAGGCTCGCGCCTCCGGAGCGACGTTGGTGGAGGCTCGCGCCTCCGGAGCGATGTTAACCGTGCGGGTGGGCGCGATGGCGTCGAGGAACGCGCGATCGTGGCTCGCCACCACCAGCCCTCCGGGCCACGCGCGCAGGGCCCGGGCGAGCGCATTTTGCCCCACGCGGTCGAGGCTGAAGGTCGGCTCGTCGAGGACTAGCAGCTCGGGGACCGGCGATTGGTGGAAAATACACAGAAGCGCCGCGCGCACGCGCTCGCCCGGGCTCAAGGACCGCAGCGGCCGCTCCGCCAGCGCCAGCGGAAACCGGTGCGCCACCAGGGTCTCGGCGACCGCATCGAGGGAAGCACCGCGACCCTCGATGCGCTGACGCTCGAACAGCGACTCGTGGTGCATCCAGTCGGCGCCCCCCTGGGCGATGGAGGCGATGCAGCGGAGATCGCGCGTCGCCACGCCTGCGTCCGGCGCGCGCGCGCCGCGGATGATCTCGAGGAGGGTGGTCTTGCCGGCGCCGTTCTCGCCCACGACGGCGATGCGATCCCGGCCAACGCGAAGGTCGAGTGATTCGAAGAGCACGCGCCCGTGGGCCACCGCAGCGACGCCGCGCAGCTCCACCACGTCGGTGTCGCCCTCGGGGGGCAATGCCGGAATCGGAAGATCGAACGGGAGCTCGATGGCCATCGAGCGCCGCAAGGTCCGGGTCCAGGTGCGCGCCGCATCCAGGCGCTGCGCGCGCTGTCGGGCCAGCTTGCCGTGGCTCGCCTGCGCGTCGCCCCGCTTCTGGTTCAGGCGAATGCGCGCGGTGGCGCGATCGAGCTCGCTGCAACGGCCATAGCGCTTCTTCCGCGCCTTCCTTCGTGCCACGTGCAGCGTGTGGGCCTCCTGGCTCTCGAGCCTGCGCAGGCCCCGAAGGTAGCGGATCTGGCTCTCCTGGTGGTCGCGCTCTAGCTCGGCGTCGAGCGCGTCGAGGGTTCCCGTGAAGGCGCGGCAGCCGGTCTCGCAGGCGAGGAAGAAGTCGCGGAAGTCCTCCAGCAAGCGTCGATCGTGCGTGGCCACGACCAGACACCCGGAGAACCCTCGGAGCCAGCCGCGGAGCCACGCCACGCCGTCCTCGTCGAGGTCCTCGCTGGGCTCGTCGAGGAGCACGATGTCCGCGCCCGACGCCGCGGCCCGCTCGAGCTCCCGCCTTCGCTGCTCGCCGTGGCTGAGCGAGCGGTCGCGCGGCAGAAGCTGGGGGACGTAGCAAACGCGCCCGCGGAGACGCCCCCCCACGTCGCGCGCCCCGGCCAGCGTTGCGAGCAGCGTGGACTTTCCCACGCCGTTGCGTCCCACCAGCGCCACGCGAGCCTGCGATAGCGCCAGCGTGAGCCCCGCGAAGAGCGGCCTCCCGCCGGGCGTTGCGATGTCGACGTTGCGTAGCTCGATGCACGGGGTCATCACTGGATCTCCTTCAAGGTCCTGGCGATCTGCGCCAGCACGTGGGGCTCGCCCTGGACCGTGAGGCGCAGGCCGTGGGGGGTGGCTTCGCTCTCGAGCACGCGACAGCGCGCGTAGATGTCCTTCGTCGCCTCGGTGAGCGCGTACCGCACGAAGAAGACGCGCGTGCGATGACGGCCTCGCGCGCGCTCGACCAGGCGTGCACGCAAGCTCGCCACCGCCTCCGCATCGTGGCTGCTCAGGCTCGTCCAGGGGTGCCCGTCCGCCCACGCATCGAAGGTCCGCTCGGCGATGCGGCGGTCGAGCCGGTCGGCCTTGTTGAACACGTAGAACCGCGGGATATCCTGCGCGCCGAGGCGCTCGAGCACCTCGCCCGTGGTGTCGATGTGGAGCTGCCGCTCCGGGTCCGCCGCGTCGACCACCAGCACCAGCAGCGAGGCCTCGGTGATCTCCGCGAGCGTGGACTCGAAGCTCGCCAGCAGGCGCTCCGGAAGCCGGCGAATGAAGCCGACGGTGTCGCTCAGGAGCACGTCGCCGCCGTGTCGCGTGAGGCAGCGCGAGGTGGTGTCGAGGGTCTCGAACGGCATGTCCCGGGCCGAGAGCTCGGCGTGGGTCAGGGCGTTCATGAGCGAGGTCTTGCCGGCGTTGGTGTAGCCGACGAGGGCGATGCGCTCGCACGCGCGCCGTTCCTTCCGCTGGATTTCGCCGGTGGCGCCGATGCGCCGCGCCGCCTTCTCCAGCTCCTCCAGGCGTCGATCGAGCTTCCGCGCCATGAGCTCGGAGGCGGTCTCGCCGGGCCCGCGTGCGTTCTTGGTGGCGCCGGTCTGCTGGTCCATGTCGAGGCCGACGCCGCGAATGCGTGGACGCAGGTACTGGAGCTGGGCGATCTCCACCTGGATGCGCGCAGCGCGTGTTCGCGCGTTGCGCAAGAAGACGTTGAGGATGACCGCCTCGCGATCGCAGATGGCCATGCCGGCTTCGTCCTCCAGGTTTCGGGTCTGCGAGGGGCTCAGCTCCGCGTCGAGCACCAGCATGCTGGCGCCAACTTCGCGGGCGCGCGCCGCGATCTCCTGGGCCGCGCCCTTGCCCAGGAAGGTGCGCGGATGGGGCGTCGCCAGGTGGCGGATCTCATGACCCACCACGCGGTCGCCTTGGTGCCGCACCAGGCTGGTGATCTCGGCGAGCTGCGCCTGGCGCACCAGGCCCTCGCGCTCCGGCCCCACCGATACGACGTAGTCGGCGTTGCCGGGCTCGCCCGCCGAGGGCTCGTGGGCCGCGCCGCGCGCGGTCGCGGTCCAGTGGCCGACCATGGTTTCCCAGCGCCCGTCGTCGGCGAGCGGAACCTCGGCGTGCTCCGGGAGCGGTTTGGAGGTGAGCTTGTACATGTATTGTCTCCGTTCTTCGAAATCTGGGCGTGACGCGGCGGTCCGCCTCCGGAAGGGGAATGGCGGCGCGCGCGCAATGGTGTGTGGGCGTCGCGCGTCCGGCGAAGCGGACGCACGCGCATCGGCTCGGCGCGCGCAATGGCGTGTGCGCCGGCAAACGCGTCTACTTCTTCGCGCTCGGCATCACGCGAGCCTCACGACCGACCGCGCTACCCGGCAGACAGGGCTGCGGGGGCGGCGTCGAGGGAGCTCGCGCGGCGAGACAACTAGACGAAGAAGAGCGGACGCAAACGCATGGTTCGAGGAACGTAGCGCGACCTTGCGGAAAATCAAGGCGCCGGGACGAAAGGGGGCAGCGCACGGCTGCCCGGGAGACACGTTGAGAGGCTAGACAGATTGGTCTAGTATGGGCCCATGCGTCAGCGCGTGTTCTTCGAGGTCGATGGCACCCCGGTGGTCGGTGACCTTTATCTTCCGGCGGCCACCGGGCCCCACCCGGCCGTGGTGGTCGCCGGACCCATGACGTCGGTGAAAGAACAAGTCACCGGGACCTACGCATGTGCGCTGGCGATGCGAGGCTTCGCGGCGCTCGCCATCGACCATCGTCACTATGGCGAAAGCGGGGGAGCCCCGCGTAGCTACGAATGCTGGCATCACAAGGTGGCGGACCTGAAGGCGGCGGTCGACTGGCTCGCGACGCACCCGGAGGTGGACGCGGCGAAGCTGGGGCTGGTGGGGGTATGCCTCGGCGCCGGCTACGCGGCGTGGGCTGCGGTGGACAATCCTCGGGTGCGCGCGCTCGGGGCCGTCGCGGGCTACTACCGCGACCCCTCGGAGCTGCGGGAAAAGGACGCTGCCGGGTTCGCCGAGAAGGTGGACGCGGGACGCGCCGCACGCGAGCACTTCGAAGCGACCGGTGAGGTGCGCACCATCCCGGCGGTCGGGCTCGTCGGCGATGCGGCCATGACGCTCCCCGATACCTACGACTACTACGCGACGCGCCGCGCGGCGGTGCCGAACTATCGCAACGAGCTCGCCTTGATGTCGCGTGAGCACTTCCTGCCGTTCGACGTGCAAGCCGCGGCACCGAGGGTCGCGGTACCGATGGCCATGGTGCACGCGGAGAAAGCCCTCTCGCCGGCCTGGGCGCGCCGCTTCTACGAGAGGGTAGATGCCCCGAAGTCCATTCTCTGGGTCGATTCCGAGAACCAGGTCGACTTCTACGACGACCCGCGGCTGGTTCGCGCGGCCTGCGACGAGATCGCGCTCCACCTGCGCGCACACCTGGTGGGAGCGGTGGAGTGAGCGGACGCGACACGCGCGAGGCGCTCCTCGTCGCCGGAATGGAGCTCTTTCTGGAGGGCGGCTACGACTTCGTGGGCACGAACGCCATCCTGGCGCGGGCGTGCGCGCCTCGTGGGTCCTTCTACCATCACTTCGTCGACAAGGAGGCCTTCGCGCTGTCGGTCGCCGAGTACTACTACGAATGCCATTTGCCGACGCTCGATCGCGCGCTCGGCAACGAGAGCCACCCGCCTCTCGAGCGCCTGCGTCGGTACTTCGAGGCGCTCGCACGGGACTTCGCACGTGCCGGCTATGTGGGCGGGTGCCTCCTGGGGTTGCTCGGGCAGGAGCTCGCGG
Organism: Polyangiaceae bacterium; assembly: GCA_013141295.1. Taxonomy (GTDB): domain Bacteria; phylum Myxococcota_A; class Polyangia; order Polyangiales; family Polyangiaceae; genus JABFRG01. The sequence goes on along the minus strand of JABFRG010000021.1, from coordinate 1,518 downwards.
ACCGAAGTCCGGAAGCGCGCGGGGCTCTGTCGCTGCTCTTCGGACGTTGGCGACATCGGATCGCGGATTGCCTGCGGGAGGCGAACGATCGGGGGGAGCTCGACCCTGCGATCGAGTGTGACGAAACCGCTGCGTTCGTTCTCGACGCGTGGGAAGGCGCGTTGATGCAGATGAAGCTGAAGAAGAGCGGGGCGCCCCTGGAGGGCTTCCTGCGCGTCGTGTTCGGTCGGCTGTTGACCAAAGTGAACGTTCGCCAGCCCGTCTTGGGCAGCAGCTAGACAGATTGGTCCAGGTTGCGGGGCGGCTGCGGCGGTCCGGTGGCGCGATGCAGTGCTAGACTTGCGCACGATGTGCCGGTACGCGTTCAAGGTCTACAAGCCGCACCTGGCGTGCTTCGGGTGCCGCAAGTCGTTTCGCCGTCGGCTTCGGGCCGACGTGGATCCTCACGGCGAGGAGCACGTCGCGGTGTGCCCGCAGTGCGCGGTGCCGATGGCCGACCTGGGGCTAGATTTCCGAGCGCCACCCATGAGCGCACGGAAGCGCTGGGAGACGATTGCGTCGCTGTGGCGTGCGGGGATCACGTTTCACTCGTGCGGCTGCAGTGGTCCCGGCTGGCGGCCGGCGACACCGACGGCCTTGCGCGCGTTTCTGGAGACGCGCCTTCGCGATGCCATCGAGCAACGGGCCCGCTGGCAGGATATTTTGCCCCGCGGATTCGAGGAGCGCCTGAACCGCGCCTCGGCGATGGCCAGCTTCACGCGACAGGTCGTGGCCATCGAAACGGAGCTGGCGCAACGGGGGACAAAGCGCAGCGAGCGCGAAGGGTGAACCTTCGCGCTCGTCGGTCGTACGGAGGGTGAGTCAGGGCAGGTGCTGGACCGGCGCCATGTGATCGGCCTCGCGGCCGAGCGTCGCGCGAGCCACGTGCCAGCCGAGCTGCTGGCCGTAGGCGGGGCGGGTGGCGACGTTCACGCGCTGACCGTGGTGGGTGATGAGGATGATGGCCTCGGTGCGTGCCCAGTAGCCCACCTGGAGCTTGTGGTTGTTGTCGGCCATGCTGTTGGCCACGGCGGTGGCCGCAGCGCTGATGGCGAGGCCGATGAGACCGCCGCCGCCCTGCACGCGCTGGCGCTGCGGCTCCACGTCGGCCACCTGCTGGAGCGCGTACATCTGCGGCGCGCCGGTGCCCGGGATGATGATGAAGCGCCGGTTGGTGAGGATGTGCGCCTTGGGATTCCGGCTGTCCATGGTGACGGCCAGGTAGATGAAGAGGAAGCCGATGAGCACCACGGCGAAGAGCACGCCGAGGACCCAGTTGATGACCTTCTCCATCGTGTAGTCGTGCTTCTTGAACCAGATGACCCGCTCGCCCGGCTCGAGGGGAATGCCGAGCACGCTGGCGCCCGGCTGACCCTGCATGGGCGGAGGCCCGTAGCCTTGCATCTGCTGCTGCTGCATCTGCTGCTGCTGCTGGTAGGGGTCGGGGTAGCCAGGCGGAGGGGGAGCGTAGGGCTGCAT
>JABFRG010000644.1 GCA_013141295.1 Polyangiaceae bacterium | reverse complement strand
CACATCCGTGTCCTTCATATCGACGCATTTCGATCGAACCGCCGCGCCGTGCAAGCTCAGACCTTCGCGTGCCGACGTTTGCAGTCACACGATCCATTGCCGCCCCGGCTGGATCTGCACCCTTCACCCTATGACGCGCGGATTCTCCGTCTCACGGATTGGGACGGCAATGAGCGCGTCGTCGAGACATTGCCCCAGGATGGCGCCGGAGCGTTCGGGGTCGGGTCGCAATTGCTCTTCGCCGACCGCAAGGGATTCCGGCGCCTCATGACCGGCAAAGCCGATGACTACCTTCCCTATGGTGAGCTCATGGCGAACCGGGCCGGCTGGGCCACCGATGGCGAACGGCTCGTCTGGTCCAAGGTCACCCGGGTCATAGACCAAGGAAACTACAAGGACCTGCGCTCCACGGTGTACATGGCGTACCCCGCGCGACCGAGCGTCGCGCCGGTCGTCCTGCTGGAAGACGTGCGCAGCGTCAGCGAGCTCGCGGTGGACGCACGCGGGATCGCATGGGTGGAGAACGTCCTCGGCCCCGAGTACGCCACGCCCATCCTCATGATGGCGGACTTCGTGTGAACGCGCGACAGGCCGCCTCGCTCACGGCGCTCGGCCTCGTTCTGTTCGCCGCCTGCACGAAGCCCGAGCGGGGCTTTGCGGAGAGGCAACGGTTGCCGGAGCTCGCGCTTCAGGGCGGCTTCGACGCCAACGGCAATGGTCGCATCGACAACGAAGAGATGGGGCCGCTCTCGCTCCGCGCGGTCATCGACGCGCCCGCAGCAGAGCCGGCGCGGTGGCTGCTGGTGCACGTCGTGTTCGCCTGGTGCCAGTTCTGCGCCACGGAGACCGACGTCGAGGCGTCCTGGGTCAAGGCATCGCGTGGCCGTGTGCGGGCCGTACAGGTGCTCGTCGAAAACGTGGAAGGCCGTGCGCCCACCCAGGCCGACCTGTGGCGGTGGATCGACCGCGGACACGCCCAGCCGCAGAGCACCGTCCCTGCCGCCATCGACGCAAGCGGGCTCTTTCGGGCCGGCATTCAAGAGCCCTCTTTCCTGCTCCTCGACGTCCGGGGTGAGCTGCGGATCGTCGGGAGGGAAGTGGGCCCCGGCGGCCTCGCAAAGCTCCGTGCGCGCGCCACCTCCTTGCCGTGACGTCGCATCGAGTGGGAGTAAGCGCTCAGGGAGGCAAGCAGCCGACGATGGTGGCGCGCGTGCCTTCGAGCTCTTTTTTCAGCGGACCGAAGTCGTACTCGTCGGGGCCGCGGGGCATCTGACCGAGCTCGTCGATCTTCGCGTCCAGGTAGCGCAGCGCCGCTTCTCGCGAGAGCGGCCGGTAATCGCTCGTGCCGCGCACCGTGGGGTAGCGCTTCTCGACCTCGGCCAGGCTGCGACCCTGATACACCACCACCCGCACGTCGAAGCGATCGCCCGGCTCGAAGCTGCCGCCCGCCTCCCATGACCACCACTCGGTGCCGACCAACCCGAGCTGCATCGACGGCGGTCCGAAGTCGCCGACGGTGAAGAGCACCGTGTGCCCCGGATCCACGGGCGAGGCCTCGGGAAAGCACTTCGGTGTGTGGTCCGAGTTGGTCGCCGATGGAAAGTCGATGCTCACCGGGCAGGCCGGCCGAAACGCGTCGCAGCGGCCGGCAGATGCCGGCGTGACGGAAGCTTCTGCCGCGGAGGACGACGTGGGCACCGGATGCGAGCAGCCGACACTCGTCATCGTGACGCTCACCACTGCGCTACGAACGAACCACTGCATCCGAGCTCATACGCGCGGGCGCGGCAGAACCTTCCCCGATCTCACCCGGGATCGTGATCGTAGAACTCGATCTGCAGACGGAACTTCTGGCCCGCCTCGATCTCGAGACGGTGCGGCTGGTCCGGCAGCACGCGACCCGGCGAATCCGGCGAGAGCTGATGCACCGACGGCGGCTCGAGCACCCGGTACGTCACGGTGCCCTCGAGCACCCGAACGATGCCCCACACGCCCGCTTTCGTGCGGTGCTCCCGGGCGATGGCAGCCGGCAGCGACGTCTCGTCGAACACCGCAGTGGTGCGATAGGGCGGGCTCACGGCGCTGCCCCGAAGAGGCCCGCTTGGAGGTTCTGCGCCATGCGCGCGGCCTTCGCCTGCAGCAGCGCCGCGCCCGCACCGGGGACCGTGGCGTTCGTCACCTCGCCCCAGAGCGCGAGCCAGCGCGTGAAGAGGGCCGGGCTCAGCGAGCTCCGGTGCTCCCGGTGAACGACCATGGGGTTGCCCTTGTAGGGCCCGGTGCCGAAGAGGATCTTGCACCAGAACGCGGTGAGCTTCTCGAGGTGCGCCTCCCAGTCCGCCACTGCCGCGCCGAACACCGGACCCAGGGCGTCGTCCTGCCGCACGCGCGCGTAGAAGGCGTCGACCACCGCACGAACCTCGAGCTCGGAGAGCACCTCGGCGGCAGCGGGCGATGGCTGCGTCGATTCCGGCACCTGTCTCAAAACATGCATCTTAGATACATGTATAGTGGTGACCGACGCTTTCGTCAAAGGCCCCCATGCGATTGACCCGCCACACCGACTATTCGCTGCGCGTTCTCCTGTACCTGGGGGCGCGTCCGGAGCGCCTCGCCTCCATCGGCGAGATCGCCGGCGCCCACGGGATCTCCAAGAACCACCTCATGAAGGTGGTGCAAAGGCTGGCAGAGGCCGGTCTGGTCGCCACCGTGCGCGGGGCCCGCGGCGGGCTGCGGCTCGCGCGTGAACCCTCGAGCATCAACCTGGGTGCCGTGGTACGCGCCACCGAGGAGGGCTTCGAGCTTGCAGACTGCACGCATTGTGCGATCGCCCCGGCCTGCGACCTCCGCAGCACGCTCGACGAAGCGCTCCGGGCCTTCATGAAGGTGCTCGATGGTCGCACCTTGGAAGACCTCCTGGGGGAGCCAGAACGACTCATTTCGCTCCTGGAAAAGCCGCGCCGCCGGACCGCTGCCCGGAGTGCGTGACATTTCGGTGACGGGGGTCGGGCAGACTATCGCCGCGCCGCGTCGTCGCTTAGAAGGCCCCTCCGAGGAGAGTTCATGAACCTACGAAAACCTGCGGCCCTCTGGTTGGAAGATGGGACTTTTTTTGCAGGGTTTTCGTTCGGTGCGGAGCTCTCGTCGCCGGCCGTGGGCGAGGTCTGCTTCAACACCAGCATGGGCGGCTATCAGGAGATCCTGACCGACCCCAGCTACGCCGGGCAGATCGTCACCTTCACCCAGCCGCACATCGGCAACTACGGCATCTCCCCCCTCGACATGGAGTCGGCGCGGCCCTGGGTCTCGGCCCTGGTGGTGCGCGACTTCACGGAGCTGCCCTGCAACTACCGCTCGGTGGAGTCGCTCCCGGCGTTCCTCCAGCGCTTCGGTGTTCCCGGCATCACCGGCGTCGACACCCGGGCGCTCACCAAGCACATTCGCGACAAGGGCGCCCAGCGCGGGGTGCTCCTGGTGGGCGGAGACGCCACCACCGCCAAGCGCGTCCTTTCCGAAGCGCCGCTTTACGGCAACACCGACTGGGTGGCGAAGGTCTCGGCGAAGGAGCCCTATCCTTGGACCCAGCCGCTCGAATGGGGCACCCCCGATGCCCCGAGCGAGCATCTGGCGGTGGCCGTACCCGGCGCTCCGCGCCGTCGGGTGGCGGTGGTGGATTCGGGTGTAAAGTACAACATTCTCCGCTCCCTGGTGTCGCTCGGCTGCGACGTCACGGTGTTCCCCGCGAGCGCTTCGGCCGCCGAGATTCGCAAGCATCAGCCGGACGGCGTCCTCCTGGGCAACGGACCGGGCGATCCCGAGGCCGTTCCCTACCTGGTGGAGACGGTGCGCGCGCTCATCGGCGAGCTCCCCATCCTCGGCATCTGCCTCGGCCACCAGATGCTGGCCCTGGCCCTGGGCGCCAAGACCTTCAAGCTCAAGTTCGGTCACCGCGGCGGCAACCATCCGGTGATGGAGCTCTCCACCCGCAAGGTGTCCATCACCGCGCAGAACCACGGCTTCGCGGTGGATGATGCGTCGCTCGCGGACGTGCGCTTCAAGGGCGAGCGGGTCGAGCTCACCCACGTCAACCTCAACGATCGCACCTGCGAGGGGTTCGCCTCGCCGGCGCTCCGCTTCGCCAGTGTGCAGTACCACCCGGAAGCGGCGCCGGGGCCCCTCGACGCCCACCCGATCTTCCACGACTTCGTCCGAAGGATGGGCTGACCACATGCCGAAGCGCACCGACATCCAGAAGATCATGATCATCGGCGCCGGCCCCATCGTGGTGGGGCAGGGCTGCGAGTTCGACTACTCGGGCACCCAGGCCTGCAAGGCGCTGAAGCAGGAGGGCTACGAGATCGTCCTCGTGAACTCCAATCCCGCCACCATCATGACCGATCCGGAGCTCTCGGATCGCACGTACATCGAGCCCATCACCCGCAAGGCCTGCGAGGCCATCATCGAGCGCGAGCGGCCGCAAGCGCTGCTCCCCACGGTGGGCGGGCAGACCGCGCTCAACGTCGCGGTGGAGCTCTACGAGGCCGGCGTTCTGGCCAAGTACGAGGTCGAGCTGTTGGGCGCCAAGATCGGCGCCATCAAGAAGGCCGAAGACCGCGCGCTCTTCAAGGAAGCGGCGCTGGCGGTGGGCCTCGATCTTCCGAAGAGCTCGGTGGTCGAGAACATGGACGCCGCGCTCACCGCGGCCAAGGAGCTGGGCTTCCCCATCATCTTGCGGCCCGCCTTCACCCTCGGCGGCGCCGGCGGCGGCATCGCCTTCAATCAAGACGAGTTCAAGCGCAAGATCGCCTACGCCCTCGAGATCTCTCCGACCCACCAGGTGCTGGTGGAGGAGTCGGTCATCGGCTGGAAGGAGTACGAGCTCGAGGTCGTCCGCGACACCAAGGACAACGTCGTCATCGTCTGCAGCATCGAGAACATCGACCCGATGGGCGTCCACACCGGCGACTCCATCACCGTCGCGCCGGCGCAGACGCTCAGCGATCGCGAGTACCAGCGCATGCGCGCCGCGGCCATTCGCCTCATCCGCGAGATCGGCGTCGACACCGGCGGCAGCAACATCCAGTTCGCGGTGAACCCGGCGAACGGACGCATGATCGTCATCGAGATGAACCCGCGCGTGTCGCGCAGCTCGGCGCTGGCCAGCAAGGCGACCGGCTTCCCCATCGCCAAGATCGCCTCCAAGCTGGCGGTCGGCTACACGCTCGACGAGCTCGGCAACGACATCACCGGCACCACGCCGGCGAGCTTCGAGCCGGCCATCGACTACATCGTGGTGAAGGCGCCGCGCTTCGACTTCGAGAAGTTCCCGGACGCCGACCCCACCCTCACCACGCAGATGAAATCGGTGGGCGAGGCCCTGGCCATCGGGCGCACCTTCGAAGAAGCGTTGCAGAAGGTCCTTCGGTCGCTGGAGACCAAGCGCACCGGCTTCCACGGCTCCGGCGCCACCGATCTCGATGCGGTGAAGCGCAAGCTCGGGACGCCCAACGCCGAGCGCATCTTCTCCATCGCCGACGCGCTGGTGCTGGGCATGTCGGTGGAAGACATCGCCCGCCTCACCGGCATCCAGCCCTGGTTCCTCGAGCGCATGCGGGCCATCGTCGCCTACGACGCCCAGGCCAAAAAATCGTTCACGCCCAGCCACGACCACCTCTGGGAAGCCAAGCGCATGGGCTTCTCCGACGCGCAGATTTCCAAGTGGTTCGGCTCCACCGAAGAGGCGACCCGCGAGCTCCGTTCGCGACTCGGTGTAGAACGCACGTATCTGCAGGTCGACACCTGCGCCGCCGAGTTCGAGGCGCAGACGCCGTATCTGTACGGCTCCTTCGAGACCCAGAGCGACTCGCCGCCCACCGGCAAGGACAAGATCCTCATCGTGGGTGGTGGGCCCAACCGCATCGGTCAGGGCATCGAGTTCGACTACTGCTGCGTCCACGGCGCCATGGCCCTGCGCGCCGACGGCGTCGAAGTGGTGATGGTGAACTGCAACCCCTCCACCGTCAGCACCGACTACGACACCAGCGACCGCCTCTATATCGAGCCGCTCACGCTGGAGCACGTGCTCGACATCTGCGCCCGGGAAAAGCCCCGCGGCGTGGTGGTGCAGTTCGGCGGGCACACGCCGCTCGGGCTCGCTGCCGGGCTCTCCAAGGCCGGCGTGCCGATCCTGGGTACCTCGCCGGAAGACATCGACCGCGCCGAAGATCGCCTGCGCTTCGGTGAGGTCCTGAAGAAGCTCGCCATCCCCGCGCCCGACTGGGGCACCGCCCGCACCTTCGAGGAGTGCAAGGTGGTGGCCGAGCGCGTGGGCTTCCCGGTGCTGGTGCGCCCGAGCTACGTGCTCGGCGGACGCGCCATGGAGATCGTCTACGACGGCGAGCACCTGGAGCAGCTATTCCAGGACGCGGTGCGCGTCTCGCCGGACCACCCGGTGCTCATCGACAAGTACCTGGAAGACGCCATCGAGATCGACGTCGACTGCGTGAGCGACGGAACCGACGTGGTCATCGCCGGCATCATGGAGCACGTGGAAGAGGCCGGCATCCACTCCGGCGACTCGTCGTGCGTTCTCCCGCCGCCCACGCTTCGCAAGGATCAGACCGACGCGGTGGTGGCCCACGCCCGGGCGCTCGCCCGTGAGCTCTCGGTGGTTGGGTTTCTCAACGTGCAGTTCGCGGTGCGCAACGATCGCGTCTACGTGCTCGAGGCCAACCCCCGCGCCAGCCGCACCGTTCCCTTCGCCAGCAAGGCCACCGGCGTGGCATGGGCCAAGGTCGCGGTGCGCGCCCTCGCCGGAAAGTCGCTCCGCGCCCAGGGCATCGACCCCGACGCCAGCTACTGGAAGACCGAGCACTTCTCGGTGAAGGAGTCGGTCTTCCCCTTCACCAAGTTCCTGGGGAGCGACATCGTGCGCGGCCCGGAGATGCGCTCCACCGGCGAGGTCATGGGCATCGACCTCGACTTCGGCATGGCCTACGCGAAGAGCCAGCTCGGCGCCGGCACCCGCGTACCCAGCAAGGGCTCGGTGTTCGTCTCGGTGAAGAACAAGGACAAGCGCCAGGCCGTGTTCGTGGCCAAGGAGCTCGCGCACCTGGGCTTTCAGCTGGTGGCCACCGAGGGCACCGCCTACGCGCTCCGCACCGGCGGCCTCGAGGTTCGCCTGGTGGGGAAGGTGCCGGATCCGCGGCCCAACATCCTCGACGCCATCCACGGCGGCGAGATCGACCTCGTCATGAACACCCCGGTGGGGAAGGGGCCCCGGAGCGACGACTACGAGATCCGTCGGGCCGCGGTCCTCAAGGGCGTGCACTGCGTCACCACCTTCTCCGGGATGATGGCCACCTCCAACGCGCTGGCGTCGCTGGCCTCGCGCCCCTTCACCGTGCGCACGCTCCAGGAGTACCAGGCCAAGAAGGGCGGCTGAGGTGCTGCTGGTCCACGAATCGCTCTCGCCGGCGGGGGCGAACGAACGCGTGTATCTTGCATGCAAGGATGGCGCGCTGGTACTGCTGGAAGGCGAAGCGGAGGTGGAGATCCCCGAGGCCATCCTGGCGCGCATCTTCGCGCGCTACGGCAACCCGCTCGAGCCTTCGGTGCGCATCGAGGGGCCGTCCCTCGATCTGCCCTCCGGCGCACGCATCACGCACTTGCGCTTTCTCGCGCGCTACGACGTCATCGCCAAGGACTACCTGGTGCTCGAGCGGAAGGGCGAAGAGCCTCTCGTGGAGCTCGCCACCGGCATCGTCGCCGCGCTCCAGCACCTCGCCCGCGGCGCACAGGAGTAGGTAGGGCTCGGCACGCTTCCTGCTCGGAGTGGTGCCCATGCGCTTCGCTTTCTTGGTGGGTTTTGCGTTCGTTGCCACGGTTTGCGGTGCTGGATGCGCGTATCGAACGCCGGTGGTTCACGTTCCGGAGTCGGCGATGGCGCGCGCCGCGCCGGAGATCACCGTGGAGAACCTGGACCCGGACCAGGATCCCGCGATCATGGAGCGTGCACGGCTGGACACACTCCAGATGCTACAGAGCGCCCGCCGCGACGACCGAGCGAGCGCCGACCATCTGCGGGTGAACCTGGTGCTGGGCGCGCACAACGGCTTCTTCGAGGGCGGGGCGCGCGCAATGTCGCACGATGGCTGCGCCGTCATCGGCGTTGCACCGCTCTACGCGTCCACCTTGACCGGGCTCGCGCACGCCACCCGCACAGTCACCGTGCGCGTGACGGTGGAGCGCGCCGGGCAGACCAAGGTCGGCGAGGCCACGCTGGAAAAGCGCGGCAGCATCTACGCGCCGGCGGATCGTAGGGCCATCGCCGCGGCGCTGAACCTCGCGCTCGAGCGTGCCCGTTGACCATGTGGATTGCCGGGCGATACCGTGGTCGGATGGGCTTATTCGGTCGCGTGGTGGGACTCACGCTTACGGTCGCGCTGGTCGGATGTGACGAGTTCTCTGCGGACCCGGGTGGGGCCGACGCCCGCGCCGACGCGACCCTGGCCGACGGAGGGAGCGGGGTCGACGCTGCGGCGCCCGATGCCGGCGCGCGGCCCACCTTCCTCGGGTACCGCTCCGCCGCAGCACCGAAGAATACGTCGCTCACCGCCGAGCTGCCCGCCGGCGCAGCAGCGGGCGACGTTGCGGTGGCCGTCTGGGTGGCTGCCTTCGCCGTAAACACTCCGCCCACCGGCTGGGAGGTGCCGGTTCCGCAAGCGCAGTTCGGTGTCGTCCCCACCGACGACGCCGTGCTCTGGCTAGGTTCGAAGGTGGTGGCCGACCCGAGCGAGAAGACGGTGTTCGCCATGAACGCGGCGGGCAAGCAGTCGGTGACCATCCTCCTCTTCCGCGGCGCGCGCACGACGCAGCCGCTGGTGAACCCGGCCCTCGCAGTCACCCCCGGCAGCGGCGGCAAGGTATCGGCGCCGGGCTTCGTCACGCAGGCGTCGTCCACCGCGGCCGTGTACGTGTTCGCCTCGGTGGGCATGGGCACCTTCGCGGAGACGCCTCCCAGCGGCGTCGCCGCAGTGGTCTCGGGGACCGAGTTCGCGATCTATCGCCTGGACCGGCTCCTTCAGCCCGGCGAATCGGCGCCGCCGGTGTCGATCGTCGCGAATCCCGCCCAGCCAGCAACGGTGGCCGTCGCCTCCTTCGGCGTGGCTGCCGCGCCCTGATGTCTCGCGGCGCGCGACGTTTCGAAAACCGTCTCCAGGGTCAGGGCTTGACGCCGAGCACCGACAGCAGCACGGCCTGGCGCACCGGCACCCCGTTGGCGGCTTGCGGAAAGTAGAGGGCGTGCGGTGTGGCGTCGACGTCGGTGGCGATCTCGTCGACCCGGGGCAGCGGGTGGAGAACCCGGAGCTCCTTCTTCGCGGCACCCAGCATCTTGGCGTCGAGCCGGTAGCTCCCGCCCACGTCGGCCGCGCCGGGCGGAAAGCGCTCCTTCTGGATGCGTGTCATGTACACGAGATCGACCTCGGGGATGGCGTCTTCCAGGCGGTCTGCGTCGCGCAGATCGATGCCGTGCAGCGTGGCGTGGCGCCGGTGGCTCTCCGGCAGCGCCAGGCTCTTGGGGCCCACCAGCGTAGCGGTGATGTTCGTGTACTTGGCGAGCGCCGCCAGGAGCGAGTGCACCGTACGTCCGTAGAGCAAGTCGCCCACGAACGCGATGCGCAGGCCGTCGACTTTTCCGAAGGCCTTGCGAATCGTGTACAGGTCCACCAGCGTCTGCGTGGGGTGCTCGTTGGCGCCGTCGCCGCCGTTCACCACCGGCACCGAGGCCACCTTGGCCGCGCGCGCCGCGCTCCCGATCTCCGGGTGCCTGAGCACCAGCACGTCGCCGTAGGCCATGCACATGCGTACGGTGTCTTCCAGGGTCTCGCCCTTCTTGGTCGACGTGGTGTCGGCCTCGGCGAAGCCCACCACCCCGGCGCCCAGGCGAAGGGCGGCGCTCTCGAACGACAGTCGGGTGCGGGTCGAGGCCTCGAAGAACATGGTAGCCACCACGTACCCGCGGAGCAGGTGCGAGAGCGCGTGCTTCTTCTCCGGTTGGTCCAGCTCGGCCGCGAGGTCGAGGAGCCCCTCGATGCGGTCGCGCGATAGGTCGCCGATGGTGACGAGGTGGTTCATGCGAGCTCCCGCTGCACCGACTCGACCCAGGCCAGGGCGTCGTCGGCGGCGAACAGCGCCCGCCCGGCGATGAGGTGGTGGGTGCGCAGGAAGGGAAAGGCGCGTGCGTCGCCGCCCTGGGCGCCGAACCCGGGGGAATAGAATATGGCGTCGTCGGGGAAGGGGATGCCCTCCACCAGCTGCGGTTTGGTGAGCGGCACCACGAAGCGCCGGACCCCGAGCTCCGCGGCAATGGTGTACACTGCACGTACCGACTCGTCGGAGAGAAAGCCGCCCTCGCTCTGGAGGAAGCCGCGGTGGGTCATGAGCCCACCCACCACCGGCGTGACGCCGCGCATGGTGAGGGCCGGCACCCAGGCCTTGAGCGTCTCCGGCCCGGCCTGGGGAAACAGGATGGCCTCGGTGATGCCCGCGTTCTTCATGACGTCGGCGAAGAGGCCGCCGGTGTCGGGGATGTCGGTGCCGGCCTTCTGGTGGTCGTACACGATGGGCTTGTCGGTGTGCTTCCGGATGGCCTCGACCACCCGCGGCAGGCCGTGGGTGAGGCCCAGCGAGAAGCCCACCTTGAAGCTCGATACGAACGGGTGCCCGGCGATCTGGGAGACGACCCGCATGGCCTTGTCGAGGTCCACCTGGTCGAGGGACGGCATGAGGTAGAAGGTTTTCATCGGCTCTCCACGTACTGTTTCACCACCGCGGCTTCGCTCGCGCCCTTGGCTTCGAGATAGGCAACCACGTCCGAGAGCTCCACCAGCGCGTGCAGGTTGAGCGCTTCGAGCGCTGGCAACTTCGCCCCGCGTTTGCGGGTCCGGTCCACCGCCACCAGGACGCCGATCGGGCGGACGCCGAAGGTGGCCTCGATGGCGCGGAAGGCGTCTTCCTTGGTGGCGCCCGAGGTGGTGACGTCGTCGAGCACCACGATGCGGCTGGCCGCGGTGGGCCGAAACCCGATGAAGGTGCCGCCTTCGCCGTGGGCCTTGGCTTCCTTGCGATCGAAGAACGTCTGCACGATGCGGCCGCTGCGCGCCATGGCCACCGCGGTGGTGGTGGCGATGGCGATGCCCTTGTAGGCCGGGCCGAAGAGGGTGTCGGCCTCCGGGAAGAAGCGCGCGATGCCCGCCGCGAAGTGCTCGCCCAGCTCCGCCAGGTGGTCCGCCCGCGCCACCCGCCCGAGGTCGATGAAGAAGGGGGACGCGCTGCCGTCCTTGAGGGTGAAGGACCCGAAGCGCAGCGCATCGGCCCGCACC
>JABFRG010000864.1 GCA_013141295.1 Polyangiaceae bacterium | reverse complement strand
CCAGCGCCCGGGCCCCCGCCGAGGCTGCGCCCGCCGAAGGCCCCGAGACCCCCAGAGACGTCGAACAGCGGGCCAGGGCGAAGGTTTGGTTCCAGAAGTGCAGCACTTCGTACCAAGACTTCATGCAGGGCTGGCGCCCCATCGACGCCGCCGCCAAGAAGGTCATCGGCGAGCAGCGAGGAAAGTCCTTCTACGACGGCTTCGGCAAGCTGGCCAACGAGTACCGACGGGTGCGGGCCGAGAGCGAACGTCTTCACGGCATCGACAACTTGCCCTCGCAGTACGGGTATCGCCGGGGAACCGCCGTCGAGCTACTCGTCGCCATCGCGGAGCTCCAGGTGGCGACCGGCGAGGTCTTCGCCATCCCGTTTCGGGAGCGCGACACCTACAACGACGCAGTGCCGATGACCGGTGACGACGCTTTCGACCGCGACGTTTTCTGCTCCGCCGCCGCCACCCTCGGCGTTCGCGCGGAACATGGGGGCGGCGAGGGCAAGCTGCCGAGCTTTTACGATCACCCGCAATGGCCAACCGAGCCATGGATGACGCGCGACGAGCGCAAGGCGTTCAACGACCGCGTGAAGGAGCTGCAGGAAAAGCGCAAGCGCGCGTTCAAGCTGCTCCGCGAGAAGAAGGTGGAGTGGGAAGCGCAGCACGGCGCCAAGCTCGCGAGCGACTACGGTGTGGTCAAGCGAGTTGTCCCGCTGCCAGGTGGAGGTCTCCAGGTAGACGCAAAGGCGTCGGAGACCCCCTATGCCTGCAATCATACCGGTGCGTACCGTTGGAACGGCGTGGAGTACTCGGACTGCCAGTTCGTCGACCTTGCGACCCGAGAGACGTATCCGTTCTCCGTAACGTTCAAGGACGTTCCGAGCGCGGGCATCAAGGTGGGGGACAAAGTGGCATTCTGCGGGTTCAACCCGAACGGCAAGTTCGCGGAGAAGGCCAACGTGTCGTGGGCCGGCCACAAGGTTCTCCACGTGTCGCGCGGAGGCAAGACCGTTCACGAGTCGAATCCTTACGTGGAAATCGACGCCCCGCGATGACGATGGACTGAACTGGCGGCGGCCGTCCAGCGAGACCCACGTCATTCAAGTTCTATTTCAGGGCGGTCTCGGTCTTGCGCTCCGAGGCTGGGCACGAGCTCCGCCGCCACCCGCTGACGAAACTCCTCGCGTGCGACGCGAATGCGGGAATAGACCGTGTTCGTCGGAATTTCTAGAAGGCTAGCGATCTCCGCCGCGGACAACCCTTCGATGTCGTACAGAGCGAGGACGGTGCGCTTGTTCTCGTCGAGTGATCGCATCACGCGCTCGACCTCGCGCTTGGCGTCGAGACGCGCATCCAGCCGCGAGCACGCGGGGGCGTCTTCGTTCCCGAGCTGCTGCTGACAGCGGTGTCGCGCGAGCCGTCGATAGTTCGCAGCGTGCCGCATCACGAAGCCGAACAGCCAAGGTCGGACCGGTCTCGTCCGGTCGGACCCCTGGAGGGCGCCGCGGACTGCGAGGAATACTTCCTGAGCGACGTCGTCGATGTCGCATTCTCGAACGCCGAGGCGTCGCAGGGTGCGGATGGTGAACTCGATGTGGCTCTCGTATATCGTGTGGAAGGCACGGTTCAGGTCGTGGTCGCGCGAAGCGCCTTCGGTGTAGCCAGCAGGCGGCTCGCCGTCCTCCGCGTTTTCGCCCGAGCGACTGCTATGCGTATACATGGTGGTCTGTGGACGTGTCGTGGGAAGAAACTGTAGGGCGACTATCTCCCTCGTGCGCGATACCGGGCAATAGGCTTCGAGCGACACCGAGTGGGCTGCTGCAGGGCAAGTGCGCATGCACTTCGTGTAACCTACGCTCCACTGCCCAGCATGGTGAGTCTCGTGGGGCAGGTGCCCCATCTGGCGTCTGCGGCGAGGGGTATGGGGCAGGTGCCCCAGATGTCGATCTGGGTCAACAGAATCCGCGTGGTTTGCGTCTAAGCAAGTGGCGAGCAAGATGCTCGATGTTGCCAAATACAGATTATTGACCGAGGAACACCATGAAACTAACGATTATTGCCCCTCTCTTCGTGGGGCTGCTTGCGACCGGTTGCGCTGCCACCACCACCGAAGGTGACGAAGGAGCTACCGGTCAGACCGAGGGCGAGCTCAGTCTCTCGGACCGCCTTGGTATCTCCCGAGGCGGGAGCGTCCAGGTCGACGTGCTGCCGTTCATGACGTTGGCCACCGCTTCGTTCACTCGCGGCCAGGGACCCTCCTGCAAAACCAGCTTTCCCACGCTGAACTGCGAGCTCGTCGAATGTGGAAGCGACGCATTCGCGCCCACCGATGGCCATGCGGGCGTCATCACCATCAGCGGCGGCAAGAATCCCGTCACGCTCACCCCGGAGGCCGACGGGTACTACTCGGAGTTCCTCGACTTCAACACGCCTGGGGCGCCTTTCTTCGCGGCGGGCGCCCCCATCACCGTCAGCGCGGCCGGCGGAAGCGCCATCGGGCCCTTCTCGGTGAGCGGGCTGAGCGTCCCGGGCGCCCTCGTGGTCTCGAGCCTAGCGAAGGACGCCGATGGAAACCTCTTGCCTCCGACCATCGATCGCAGTCAACGCCTCGCGCTGACCTGGCAGGCCGCCAATGCGAACGCGGTGGAGGTCGTGATTTCGTCGAGCGAAGGCTGGTTCTCGACCACCATCGATGGCCAGTTCGACGCGACGAGCAACAAGACGCTCTCCTGCGTGTTCCCTGGTGCGTCGGGCGGTGGGGTCATTCCTGCATCTGCGCTTGCCAAGTTCACCGCAGGCTCCACGACCGAGATTACCCCGGACGTGTATCACGGAAAGGTCGACGCACGACTGGGCTACTTCCACGTGACCCCGCAGAACCGGAAGGCCGTTCTCCAGCGGGTCCCGGGAACCCTCAAGCCGCGCGCCGTCGACGTGGTCGTCCAAGCCCAGCAGACGGGCGCCCAGGTTTCCCAGCTCACCTTCCGCTGAGCGTGCGAGCGCGCTCTCGCAAGAGCAGAAACGAAGAGCGCTGCGCGCATGAACCTGTGCGCGGCGCCTCTCCCGGTATCGACCCATCGGCTCGTTCCGCGTCGGCGCCAACGCAGTGCCGCCCTGGTGGTTGCGTACTACGTATTGGCATTGGACGTCGGATAGGCTGCGTCGACGTCGCCATCAGCCTGGGATTCATCTACTCCCTCCACCGCCTAGCAAAGCCCACCAGCTTCGTAAGTGTTCGATAGGGTTTTGGAATGGCCCGATCCTGGATCGGCCGCGTCTCAGCCATGGGGCGGATTGCGGCGACCTCGCGCGAACTGTACGGTAAGCGGTCATGTCGAATATGAGACGGTGGACAGGCGCCTTTGGGCTCTCGTGCGTCGTGGCCTGTGGGGGCGTGAGTGCTCAAGCCCCGAGCGAGTGCGAGGCCGGTGGGGTAGCGCCCGCACCCGAAGCAGGCGCTGGCCCCGTCATCGACGCGAGTATCCGGGACGCAAACCCAACGCCCTCGGGCACCGTCTCGCTCGTGGAGGCAACGACGGTCACGAGCATGCAGCGGACGTTCAGCGTACCCTTGCCAAAGGCGCGAGCGGTCGGCGACCTCATCCTTGCGGTGTGGCGGGCGTCGTCCGAGCCGTCCATCGCACCCGACCTGAGCGAGTGGTCGGTGGTCGCTCAGACGCAGGTGGGGGTACCGGGAAACGAGCAGGTCTTGTGGGTGGCGACTCGGCGGATCACCACGCCGCCTTCAGGCAGCGATCAGGATGCCTTCTTCCACTCCGCCGACGGGTACCAGGAGATGACCTTCCTGCTCTACCGCGGCGCGCGGGCAGTGGAGCCGCTGACACCGATTCGGAGCGTGACCACCCGGCGCGAACAGGTGAAAGCGCCCTTCGCAACCGTCGACGGACACCTGAGTCGCGCGATCTACCTCGTCACGGCGTCCGGCTCCGGGGCCTGGAGTGCCGTTCCCTCTGGCTATCGCAAGACCTCCGAGAGCGCCGAGGTGATCGCCTTCGAATCGCTCGCCATGCTGCCGCCCGCCAGCGCCGAAGCGCCCGCATTGCGGCTCCGTGCTACGCCCGAGCTCGTCACGGCATTTGCTGCAGCCATCGTGGCCGAATAGGCGCGAGCGCGTCCCCGTACTGTTGCCGCGGACGACTGCGACAACGTGTGCAAGCTCTGTAAGTAAAGGCTCGCTCGCCACCGGACAACTTCGTACGTTTACGATAGACCGCTGAGGTGACTCGGTCCTGCGCCGTCCTGAGTATGATGAGAATTTTGAAATGGTAGCTTCCGTTCCTCGCCTTGGCATCGTCTTGGGCGCGCTCTCGAGCGCGACCGACCTCGCAGCCGGAGTTCCGGTAGGAACATCGGTGCGCACGTGCCTCGTTGCGACTCTCCTGGCGCGCCGACTCGGCATTTCCGACGAGCAGGTGGGCGACGCGTACTTCACAGCTCTGCTTCGCCACCTCGGCTGCACCGCCTATTCACACGAGGCTGCGTGGTACGGAGCCGGCGATGATCTCGACGTCCTGCGCACCTTCGAGGGCGTCGGGGTCAACGACCGGGGCGCCGCGCTGCAGCGTACCGTGACGCGCCTCGGGACCGGCCGGGGCCTCGGCGCTCGCGCGCTCGCGGTGGTTCGCACGATCGGAGGGCTCGAGAGCAGCGCTGCGTTGGTGGCCGCGCAATGCGAGCAGGCATCGACGCTCGCGGGTGACCTCGGGTTGGGGGCGAACGTCGTCGCAGCGCTCGAGCAGGTCTTCGAGACATTCGACGGAGGCGGCGGGCCCGCACGTTTGCGCGGCGACGCCATCTCGCTCCCGGCCCGCATCTTTCACGTCGCGTCGATGATAGAGATCCAGCACCGCCATCGCGGGCGCGAGCGCGCGGTCGCAACCCTGCGCAGGGAGTCGGGTGTGGCCCTCGACCCGGAGCTCGTGGATGCGATCCTGGCGTCACCCGAGGACCTGTGGAGTGTGCTCGAGGCTTCGTCCTGGTGGGACGAGTACCAGGCGTGGGAGCCCGATCCGCGTTCGCCCTGCGATATCGATGTCGCGGCACGAGCGTTCGCGAACTTTGCCGATCTGAAGAGTCCCATCTTCCTGGGTCACTCGACGGCGGTGGCCGACCTGTGCGACCGGGCAGCCGCCGCAGAGGGCTTGCCACTCGACACCCGAGCGGTCCTGCGCCGAGCGGCGCTGCTTCACGATCTCGGCATCGTGGCGATTCCCACCGGCGTCTGGGAGAAGCCCGGCGCCCTCGACGACGCAGAGCGAGACCTCGCCCGCTCTCACGCGTTTCACGGGGCGCGTTTGCTGGCGCGCATTCCGGTGCTCGCCGACGAGGCGAGAATCGTGGGTCTTCACCACGAGCGATGCGACGGGAGCGGCTACCCCATGGCAACCTCGGTCGGCTCCAGCGAGCGCGCCGCGCGCATCCTCGCATGCGCCGATGCGTACCAGGGAATGGTCGAAGAGCGCCCGCACCGACCCGCGTGGAGCCCCGAACGCGCGGCTGACGAGCTCCACCGTCAGGCCAAGGCGGGGGCTCTGTGCAGCCGCGCTCTCGACGGCGTCCTCGCCGTCGCCGGCGTGCGAACCAAGCCCTCGACGCGTCCCCCGTCGGGGCTCACCGAGCGCGAGGTCGCCGTCTTGGCTCACCTGGCCCGCGGCCTCACCAACAAGGAGATCGCCGTCGCCCTGGGCATCGCCCCCAAGACTGCCCGCAACCACGTCGAGCATATCTACGCAAAGATCGGTGTCACGACGCGCGCATCGGCCGCGCTGTTCGCCGTCCGCCACGAGCTCATCTCGATAGCGAGCTAGAACGTGCCGTTGACGCCGGCGTAGCCCAGGCCCAGCTCCGGCCGGACGGTGAGCCACTTGGGCGGCGTCTTGGCGGCCCCTTTGGAAGACTTGGGCTCGGTGGGCTCCACGAAGAACCAGACGGCGCCGCCCACCAGGAGCACGCTGCCGATGATCATGGTCCACACGCCGGCGCGCATGCGATTGTCGGCGCTGGTGGCCCGGCTGTTGGCCTCGGCGTTGCCGTTGGCGCAGGTCTTGGTGTCGCGGTCGCACTCGGAGGGGAAGTCGGAGGAGCCAGTGGCGTACAGCACGATGCCGGTGCCGAGCGCGGCGACGCCGATGCCGCCCACCACGAAGGGGAAGGGGGAGTGGCCGCCCTTGTCCTTGTCCTTCGGCTTGTCGCCGTCGTGCGGATCGCCGTTCCCGTTCCCGTTTCCGTTCCCGTTCCCGCTTCCGCCGTTGCTCTCACCGATGCGGACCGACACCTTGCGGGCCTTGTCGCCCTCGGTGATGACCACCCGTTCGTCGACGCCCTGGCCGTTCGACTCGAAGCGGAACACGTGCACGCCCGGGTCCACCGCGACCGCCTTGCCGTCGAGCTTCTGCACCAGCGGCTTTCCGTCGAGCGACACCGTGACGTCGACCAGGTCTTTGCCCTGGCCATCGACGGCGCTCAGCGTGACAGTGGGCAGGAGCGCGACGACCTCGTTGAGCCAGGTGTTGCAGCCGCGCTGAACCAGCGAAGGGCACACCGCTCGGGTGCACTGCTGGAAGCGATCGCGAGCCTCTCGCAGCTGGCCTTTTTGCCGGAGCTTTTGCCCGCCCTCGGAAGCCGCGACGCAATCGTCGACGTCTCCTGCGCGGGCCGCGCTGGCCCACAGAAGCGAGACCGTGAGTGAACAAGCGACGAAGAAGCGAGACACGATGAGAGCTCCTGATACCCGGCGTATCCCAGATCGGACGCGCGTGGCCACAAGTATACGCGGCTCCGCGGGCGTGCTCCCGAGATTCGCCAGCCCGCTACTTGCCGAGGCAGCCCTTCTTGTACTTCACGATTCCCTCTTCCATGTAGGTCGGGGGATCGCAGGGATCGTGCACTGGCGGCGCGACTGCGGTGGCGCTGGGAGTCGGGTGACTGGTGGGAGCCGTGGCGTGTCCGCCGCCGTTGCCATTGCCGTGATGGGCGGTGGGAACCGCCGGCACGTTCTTGACGGTGTTCGAGGGGGCGGGATCGCTCGTGGGGCCCGTGACCACAATCGGCGTCGGGGGCTCGAACATGGGCGGCGGCGCCGTGGTGGCAGCCGGGTCCGCAGAGGGCGTGACGGGAACCGCAGGGTTGTCGCTGGCTGCCGTGCGCGAGGGCTTGCGGTGCGAGAAGATGAGCGCCCCGCCGAAGAGGCCGAGCAGCACCACGAAGGCCACCGCCGCAGCGCCCAGGACCATCCAGCGATTGCCCGACGTTGCCGGCGGGGCACCGGTGCGCAGCGCGCTCGATGCCGACACCGAGATGGTCGAGGGCTGGGTGACCGGGTTGCTCGGTGCGTTGAGCTGCAGCGCCGTCGTGTGCGCGTGCGAGGCCTCGGTGGGGACCATCTGCGGCTGCATCGGCAGGCCGATGGTGCGGTTCTGGTCCGACGAGCGCATGAACTTCTGCACGTCGTCCGGTCGATCGAAAGGCGCCGGCGTGGTGCTCTGCACCTCGATCTCCGAGACCTTCTCGGCCCGCTGCGCCAGGAGCTCGGCCGCGTTGTGCTCCACCCACTCGCCCACCTGCGAGAGCGTGGCCGGCTGCACGCAGGCCTCGAGCTCGAGGGCCATGTCGCGGGCGGTCGCGAAGCGTTGCTTGGGGTCCGGATGAACCGCCCGGAGAACGCACGCGTCGAGCCGCTGAAGTTGCGAGTACGTGCGCTCGCTGAAGGTGGACCGCGCGGCGCGCATGAGCACCTGGCTCGGCGGCTGGATGTTGCCTTCGAGCACCCGGGCCACCACCACGCCCTCGTTCTCGCCCTGGAACAAGCGTACGCCGGTGATGAGCTCCCAGAGCATGACGCCGGCCGCGTAGATGTCGCTCGAGCGATCCACCGGCGCGCCGCGCAGCTGCTCCGGCGCCATGTACGCCAGCTTGCCTTTGATCTGCCCTTCGCGTGTGGTCTGGATGCGACCCGCGGCTTTGGCCACGCCGAAGTCGAGGAGCCGCGCCACGCCGTCGGTGCCCACGTGGGTGTTCTGCGGAGAGACGTCGCGGTGCACGATACCCAGGGGCACGCCGCGCTCGTCCTTGGCCTCGTGGGCCGCGTGGAGCCCATGGAGCACGCCGGAGATGACCGACGAGACGATGCGGTGGGGCATGGGCCGCCCGGCATCGCGAACATTCTTTGCGAGCCGAGCCAAGGTTTCGCCCGGCACGTACTCCATGACCAGGAAGAGCTCGCCGCCGGTCGCGACGACGTCCAGCGTGGTCACCACGTTCGGATGGCGAATGCGTGCGGCCAGGCGCGCCTCGTCCAGGAACATGCTCACGAACTCGGGGTCCGATGCGAAGTGCGCGTGGAGGCGCTTGATAGCCACGGTTCGCGAGAACCCGACAGGCCCCAAAAGGCGCCCGTAGTGGACGGTGGCCATGCCTCCGGCCGCAATGACGCCATAGAGCGCATAGCGCCCGACGACGCGGACATCCGATGGGTTCGAGTAGGCCACTTCCCTCCTTACGGATCTTACCTGAAACGGGATCCCGAGGGAAACCTCCGGTGCTCCCGGAAAAAGACCCGGTGCGTCATGTGTAAGTGATGGATTCTAGACAATAAAAAACGCCGCCCGGGGACGTGCGCGGGACCCGAGCTCCGGGTCCCCGTCCGAGGCGGCGTTCGCGGTGCGCTGTGAAAGGCGCACCGGCGTTGGAATCAGGCTTGGCCGGCCTGCTGCTGGAGCATCTGCGCGATGGCGCGCGAACGCTCGATGGCGAACTGCTTCACCTCGGCGTTGGGCGAGGTGGCGAGCTTGTTGAGGAGCGCCTTGATCTTGTCCATGTCCTTCGACTGGAAGAGCGCCTCGAAGTAGTTGTGGGCGAGGCGCACGTCGCGAACCATGACCGCTTCGTGGGGCGCGAGGGTCTTGATGACCTCGTCGAGCTTGCCCGCCTGGCCGTAGAGGGCCGAGAGGCAGAGGAGCGCGAGCGGGTCGGCGGGGGCGCGGTCGACGGCCTTCTTGGCGATCTCGATGGCCGTGTCGCGGGTGGCCTCTTCCTGGGCGTAGAAGCCCTGGAGCGCCACGTAGGGGGCGGCGGTCTTGGCGTTCACCGGGGCCTCGGCGAGGGTCTCGATCTCCTTGCGCGCGGCGGCTTCGCCGGAGGCATCCTTCACCAGGTTGAAGAGGTAGGCCCAGGCGTCGACGGCGTTGGGCGCGATCTGGATGGCGCGCTCCACGTGCTCTCGCTCGGCGGTGGTGTTCTTCTGACCCTGGGCGACCTTTGCCAGGTGCAGCGACGGGTACGGGTTGTCCTTGAGGAGGTTCTGCGCGCCCTTGAGCGTGCCTTCGGCCTTCTCCCACTTCTGCTGGTTCAGCTGGGTGACGCCGAGCGCGAGCCAGTCTTCTCCGTCGCCGCCCTTGGCGACGATCTTCGCGAGCACGCCTTCGGCCTTCGCGTGGCGCTCGTACTTCATGAGCTCCTGGGCGAAGATGCGGCCGCGCATGAGGTCGTCGGGGTTCTCGACCCAGTGCTTCTCGAGGCCGCCGAGGAGGTCCTCGAGGCCGATGGCGATGGGGCGACCCTGATCGTCTTGCACCTGCACCGCGGGGCCGTTGAAGCCGAGGACCTTCCATACGTCCTCCATCTTCATGGCCATGGGACCTTCGATGAGCTGCTTCTCGAGCGGCGCGCCGTTGGGGCCGAGGGGGATGACCACCACGGCGTTCGAGGGGACGCCCGAGGGGAACGCGGTGATGGGAGCGACGATGGCGGCCCCACCCGTGAGCGTGATTCCGGCGGCGTCGTTGGACTTGTTGGAGGAGGGGGTCGATTGCGTCATGGAGGGCGCTGACGGTACCACAAGCGCGCCGAAGGAAAAGCGCCGCGTACGCCTTCCGGAGAGGAGTGATACGCTCCAGCGGCCATGACGATGGACGCCTACGCCCCCGTGCAATCTCCCCCCGATCTCGCCACGGCCGCGCTCTCGCGGCTCGTGTCTCACATCACGGCCGACGCCCTGTTCGCCCTCGCCGGCGGCGGCGGCATCGACTCGCTCGAGCCCATGAGCAAGCGGCGCGGCGAGGTATACGTCGCCGTGCTGCAGGGGCAACGCCTCCACACCATGCTCGAGAGCTTCGACGGGTGGCTGGTGGAGATGACGCGAGCCATGGCGCCCATCGCGGCGCCGACGTTCTTGCCCATGGCCGACGTGCTCGCCGAGAAGGTCACCCTCGAGGCGGGAGCCCGGGGTCTGCGCGGCCTCTTCTCGTCGAAGCCCAGCGACAAGGACGTCCAGCGGGTGAAGCGCAATGGCTTCCTCGCGGCCCGTGCGCTCCGCGCGGTGTTCGCCGCCGATGGGCCCATGGACGCCGAGGAGCGTCGCAACGTCGCCGCTTTCATCGGCGCGCTCGGGCTCCCCGACGCCGACTCCAGCCCGCTGTATAGCGAAGTGCCGGTGGCCGCGTCGCAGTTGGACGTATATGGCGATCTCGAGCCGGCGGTGGCACGGGCCCTGCTCCGGGGTGCGTGGCTCGCGGCAGCCTGGGACTCCATCGACCCCCGCGAAGAAGAGACCGTACGCACGGTGGCGCAGAAGATCTCCATCCCGCCGCAAGAGGTAGAAGCGCTGCGCGCCGAAGCGGTGGCGCGCGTCGATGCGCGTCGGGCCGCGGGCCTGGCGGCGGTGGAAGCGGTGCGCTACGTGCTCACCGATCGCGTGCCCGGCCTGGGCGTGCAGCTCGCCAGCAACGTGGGACTGCTCATGCTCCCGCGCCGTTACCGCGACGAGGCGTTGGCGCACGTCGGGCATTGGACCAAGGTGCAGCTCTCGCAGCGCCACAAGGACCTCCCCAGCGAGCAGAAGGTGCTGGTGCTGGCCATCGCGTGGTTGTGCGGCTTGTACGAAGACCCGACGGTCGGGCGCCGGGCGCTGCTCCGGGCGCGACACGATCGCTTCGCCGCGGACCTCGGCGAGGACGGCGCGAAGGTGCGCGCCGCCATCGACCAGTGGGTCTCCGACGTGCTGGCCCCGGCCGCGTATCCGATGACGGCGGACCCGAAATGAACGACAAGCGAACCTTCGGCTTCGTGGGCGGCGGTAACATGGCCGCGGCGCTCATTCGCGGTCTTCTGGGCGCCAACGTGCCGCAGAAGTGCATCATCGTCAGCGACGTGAAGGCCGAGCGCACCGCTGCACTGCACGCGGAGCACGGCGTGCGCGTCACCGCCGACAACCGCGCGCTGGTGAAGGAGAGCGACATCGTCGTCATCGCGGTGAAGCCGCAGGTCATCGACCGCGTGCTCGACGCGCTGGCGGGAGACTTGCGGCCCGAGCATCTGGTCATCTCGGTGGCCGCGGGCGTGCCCATCAAGGCCATCGAAGGTCGCCTGCCGCCGAAGACCCGCGTGGTGCGCGCGATGCCCAAC
>JABFRG010001039.1 GCA_013141295.1 Polyangiaceae bacterium | reverse complement strand
GCCCCCGAGCAATCGGGCACGGGCACGGGCACGAGCGGAACGTCCGCGCGAGCGCAGCGAGCGGCCCACACACTTCCTCCCCGCGAGCGCAGCGAGCGGCCCACACACTTCCTCCCCGCGAGCGCAGCGAGCGGCCCACACACTTCCTCCCCGCGAGCGCAGCGAGCGGCCCACACACACTCTCTCTGGGCGAGCGCAGCGAGCGGCCCACACACTCTCTCTGGGCGAGCGCAGCGAGCGGCCCACACACTCTCTCTGGGCGAGCGCAGCGAGCGGCCCACACACTCTCTCTCTGGGCGAGCGCAGCGAGCGGCCCACACACTCTCTCTGGGCGAGCGCAGCGAGCGGCCACAACGCTCCAGAACGAGGGCTGATTTGGGGGGTGAGACCGAGCGCGGCCAAGGAGGAGCGCGCGGAGCGTACTCCTGTACGTGAGCACGTCCGACGACGGCCCCGCGAAGGTATCGCCCCCCAAATCAGCCCTCGTTAGTCGTCTTCTTCGAGGTACTCGCCCTCCGCGAGATTGTCGAAGCGGGTGTACGCATTCTCGAATCGCACCTTCGCCGTGCCGGTCGGCCCGTTGCGCTGCTTGGCGATGATGAGCTCGGCGATGTTGCGCTCGGTCGAGTCTTCCTTGTTGTAGTAGTCGTCGCGGTAGATGAAGCAGATGTTGTCTGCGTCCTGCTCGATGGCGCCGGACTCGCGAAGGTCGGAGATCATCGGGCGCTTGGACTTATCGCTGCGGGTCTCGACCGCGCGATTGAGCTGCGAGAGCGCGATGACCGGGAGCTGAAGCTCCTTGGCGAGGCCCTTGAGGCCACGGGAGATCTCGCTGATCTCCTGCTCGCGCGACTGGGCGCCGTCGCGACCGCGCATGAGCTGCAAGTAGTCGATGATGACCAGGCCGATGCGGCGCACCTTGCGCCCGGTGTCGTCGCTGCGATCGTACTCCGCCTGGAGGCGGCGTACCTTGGCGCGGAGCTCGAGGAGCGAGAGGCTCGGCGAGTCGTCGATCCAGATGGGCAGCGAGGTGAGGAACGAGGCCGCGCGCGTGAGCTTCTCCCAGTCGGCGCGGTCGAGAAAGCCGGTGCGCAGCTTGGAGACGTCGACCCGGGCCTCCGAGCAGACCATACGATTGGCCAGCTGCTCGCGGGGCATTTCCAGGGAGAACACCGCGCACCCCACGCCTTCGTCTTCCCACCGTTCGCTGGGATCGTTCTCTTTCTCACGATTCTTGGGGCTGGCGACGTTCACCGCCACGTTGAGGACGAAGCTGGTCTTGCCCATGCCGGGGCGCGCCGCGACGATGGTCAAGTCGCCGTTGTGGAGGCCGGCGGTCTTGCGATCGTAGCGCTCGAAGCCGGTGGGGACGCCGGTGATGCGGTCGCCGCGCTTCACCGCGTCGTTCAGCTTCTTGAAGGCCTTGATGACGACGTCGCGGAGGCGCTCGACGGAGCTCGACTCGCTGGTGCGGGCGAGGTTGTAGATGGACTGCTCGGCGTTATCGATGAACGACTGGGCCTCGCCGTAGTCGATGTAGCCCTCGGCGGCCACCCGCTGACAGGTGAGAATGAGCTGCCGCACGCGCCACTTCTCGTGGATGGTGCGGCCGTAGGCGGCCACGTTGACCACCGCCGGTGCCGCATTGAGCACCTCGGTGAGGTACGACATGCCGCCCACCTGGCCGATGCGGTCGCGGTCCTTGAGCCAGGTGCCCACCTGGATGATGTCGACCGGCTTGCCCTGCTGCTTCAGCTCGAGAGAGGCCTCGAAGATGCGGCGGTGGGCCTCGGAGTAGAAGTGCTCGGGCTTCAGGAACTCGAGGACCTTGTCCATGGCCGACGGGTCGAGCATGACGGCGCTGAGCACCGCGGCCTCGGCGTCGAGATCGTGCGGCGGAACCCGGCCGTCCGAGGGCGGCGGGTTCTGCACAGCCTGTTCACGCTTTTTGAAGACCTTTTCCACAGCTTTTCATCCCGGAACGCAGAAACCCTCCCCCATCTTTCCACAAGGGAAGAGATGAGGAGAGGGCTTCGTGGAGCGAAAATTTCGCGAGCGTTCTTCCGGAGTAGCCGGAAGAGCGGGCTTACTTCTTGACGACCTCGACCTTGAGGGTCGCGGTGACGTCCGTCATGAGCTTGATGGGGATCTCGAAGGTGCCAAGGGCCTTGAGGGGCTCCGCGAGGTGCATCTTCTTGCGGTCGAACTCGACGCCCTGGGCCTTCGCCGCGGCTTCGATTTCCTTCGCCGTGACGGCGCCGAAGAGCTTGTCGTCTTCGCCGACGGTGCGGGCGATCTTGATGGTGACCGAGCCGATCTTGTCGGCGACGGCCTTGGATTCCTTCTTGGTCTTCTCGAACTTGGCGAGAGCAACGGCCTTCTCGTGGTTGAGACGGTTCACTTCGCTGGCCGTTGCCGGCACCGCGAAGCCACGGGGAATCAGGAAGTTGCGGGCGAAGCCCGGGCGAACGCGAACGAGCTCGCCCGAGGCGCCGACGTTCTGCACGTCGGAGTGCAGGATCACTTGCAGGGTTGCAGGCATGGCGTCCTCAGTTGGTTACGGTGAAGGGGAGGAGCGCGATGTTCCGCGCGCGCTTGATGGCGAGCGTGATCTTGCGCTGGTGGAGCGAGCAGTTGCCGCTGATGCGGCGCGGAACGACCTTGCCGCGCTCGGAGATGAAGTACTTGAGGGCCTGCGGATCCTTGTAGTCGATCTGCACTTCCTTGTCGGAGCAGAACTTGCAGACGCGCTTCTTGCCACCGCGGCGGCGGCCGGGCGCGTCTTGGTTGAGGTCCGGGCTCCGGAAATCTTTGTCGTCGTCCATCATGGCCATGACTTGAAACCTTTCGAATCGGAAGAGAGCGGTCGCCGGTCAGTGCCGGGGGAAGGCCGCGTCTCGAAAAAGTCGGTGCAGCATGCACGCGACGGGCGGACAAGCGAGCGTCACCGCCCGCGTTGCCTTCAGTTGGCGGGCTCGTCCTTGGCGGGGGCAGCGGGAGCAGCAGGCTCCGCTTCCTCGGCTTCTTCGTCGGCGAACTCGTCCTCGACGGCGCGGCTGCGCGGGGCGTCGGGTCCGAGATCCACGAGACCGAGAGCCTTCTCGCGGGACTCCTTCTCTTCTTCCTCCGGCGGGAGGTCGAGGCGCTGGAGCTTCACTTCTTCCGGATCGATGGTGAGGGTCGACTCGTCGACGCTGTCGCGGACGAGGATGGTCTGGAACTTCATGACCGAGTCGGCCAGCTTGAGGTTGCGCTCGAGCTCCTGCACGAGGCCGCCCTTGCCCACGTATTTCACGTAGACGTAGACGCCCTTCTTCTGCTTGGCGACGGGGTACGCAAGCTTGCGGCGGCCCCAGGCCTCGACCTTGACCAGCTTGCCGTTCTCGCGACCGACCACTTCGGAGACGCGGTTCTGCACCTTTTCGGCGCTGTCGGCGTCCACATCGGAGCGGAGGATGTAGATGGTTTCGTATTCTTTGAGATTCGTTGCGTGTGTCGTGGACATTCGGTTTCCTCTTGGACGTCCGGTGGACATCACCGGAACGGCCCACCCCGGCGAAAAGCCGAAGATGAGCGAGAATCGACGCACCCTATGGATTCAGGTGAGTCGGGGTCGCGTCAGATAGCACAGCTCCGGGCCAAACGGAAAGGCCTTACGCCTTCTTCGGCGCGTTTCGTGGGGGCGTCTTGGGGTTCAGGGCGTTCATGGCTGCATCGGTGCCCTTTTCGGCGACCGTCTGCACCGCCTTCACGCCGGCCGCCACGAAGGCCGAGAGCTCCGCCTGCTCCGGCGGGGCAAAGCCGGTGAGCACGTAGTCGGCCACGTCGCCGCGGAAGTCCGGCGGGGGGCGACCGATGCCCATGCGTACGCGCACGAAGTCCGGCGCCCCGAGGCGCTCGATGAGGCTGCGGAGGCCGTTGTGGCCGGCGTGTCCCCCGCCCTTCTTGACGCGGATGGTACCGAACGGGAGATCGAGCTCGTCGTGGATGACCAGGATCTCCGGAAGCCCGACCTTCAGGAAGGCCGCCGCCGGCTGCACGCTATCGCCCGAGAGATTCATGAAGGTCTGCGGCTCGAGGAGCCCCAGCTCGGTGCCGAAGGCAGGACCGCGGGTGAAACGGCCGGAAAACTTGTCGCGAAAATCAGGAAGGCCGACGTCGCTGCGAAGCGAGTCGGCCACCAGAAATCCGATGTTGTGACGGGTGCGCTCGTACTTCTTGCCCGGATTGCCGAGCCCGACCACGAGCCACATTCCGGACTACTTCTTCTTCGCGTCTTTCGCCGGAGCGGCAGCGGCCGGGGCCTTTGCGCCCGCAGCGCCAGCGGCCGGTGCCGCAGCAGCAGCGCCCGCGACCGGAGCGGCTGCGTCTTCGGTGCG
The DNA here is from genome assembly GCA_013141295.1 of Polyangiaceae bacterium. Taxonomy (GTDB): domain Bacteria; phylum Myxococcota_A; class Polyangia; order Polyangiales; family Polyangiaceae; genus JABFRG01. The sequence goes on along the minus strand of JABFRG010001039.1, from coordinate 7,036 downwards.
ATCCTTCTCGGGGGCAACGACGGAGACCACGGTCTGCTCGGCGGGGAGGAGGACGGTGACGCCGGGCGGAAGCGTGAGGTCCTTGGTGGCGGCCGCTTCGTTGAGGCTGAGGTTCGTGACGTCGTGCTCGATCTTGAGCGGGATCGCGTCCGGGAGGCAGCTGATGGGCAGCGTGCGGTAGACCTGGCGCAGGATGCCGCCGAGGGTCACGCCGGCAGCCTTGCCGTGGGTGATGAGGGGCACGTCCACGGTGACCGGCTGGTCGAGCTTCACCTGGACGAAGTCCACGTGCTCGAGGCTGCGGGTCAGCGGGTGGTACGAGTAGTCCTTGATCATGGCGAGGAAGTCGCTCTGACCTTCGACCTTGAGCTGGACCACGGTGTTCTTGCCCTTCTCGCTGCGGAGAATGGTGAGGACGTCCTTGGGCGCGATGGCGAGGGCAGTGGCGGTGAGGCCCTTGCCGTACGCGATGGCGGGAACCTGGCCGGCCGAGCGAAGGCGACGGGTCTCCCCTTTTCCGGCGGGGGTGCGCGGCTTGGCGGTGAGCGTCTGCATCGTCGTCATGGCAAATTCCTCCAACTTTCCATTCAAGTGGCTCCGCAAGTAGGAGCCGGGTACCGAACGCGTACACTGCCTTTCGGGGCGTCGCTCTCTAGCAAACCCCGTTCTCGGCTGCAAGCTCGGAAACGGAAGCCGTTTCCGTTAGGCGAACAGCGAGCTCACGGAGTCGCCGTTGTGGATGCGCTTGATGGCCTCGCCGAGGAGGCGGGCTACGCTCACCTGCTTGATCTTCGAGGAGCCCCGGGCCAGCAGCGGCAGCGGCATGGTGTCGGCCACCACCACTTCGGAGAGCGGCGAGGCGTCGATGCGCTCCACCGCGGGGCCCGAGAGAACGCCGTGGGTGGCGACGGCGACGATCTTCCGGGCGCCGTTGTCGCGGAGCGCCTGGGCGGCGCCGCACAGGGTACCGGCGGTGTCGATCATGTCGTCGACGATGATGCAGTCTTTGCCCTTCACGTCGCCGATGAGGTTCATGACCTCGCTGACGTTGGCCCGCTCCCGACGCTTGTCGATGATCGCAAGGCCGGCGTTCAGGCGCTTGGAGTAGGCGCGGGCGCGCTCCACACCGCCGGCGTCGGGGGAGACGAACACCGCCGACGAATCGAAGTTCTTTCGCAGGTAGTCGTCGAGCATCACCGGCATGGCGTGCAGATGGTCCACCGGGATGTTGAAGAAGCCCTGGATCTGTCCGGCGTGAAGGTCGACGGTGAGGACCCGCGCGACGCCCGCGGCCTGGATGAGATCGGCCACCAGCTTCGACGTGATGGGCGTTCGCGGCGCCACCTTGCGGTCCTGGCGGGCGTAGCCGTAGTAGGGAATCACGGCGGTGATGGAACCCACCGAGGCGCGGCGCAGGGCGTCGGCCATGATGAGGAGCTCCATCACATGGTCGTTCACCGGGCTGCAGGTGGGCTGCACCACGAAGGCGTCGACCCCGCGCACGTTCTCCTTCAGCTCGACGAAGGTCTCACCGTCGGAGAAGCGCGTCACCTTGGACTGCGCCAGAGGCGTCTCCAGGTACGCGGCGATGGCTGTCGCGAGATCGGGATTTGCATTCCCAGAGAAGATACAGACCTTCTTGAACACGCGAGCCTCCGGCCTTAGGCGTAGCGAAGTTGTCGCCTAGAATCGCGTGTCTAATCTCCACGTCCGGGTGTGTCAACGCGCGCCGGAGCGAATGCGAAGATGAGTGCTCCATGTGGGAGCGGAGGCTTCAGTGGATCATCGCTGCGCAGTCGCGAATGGGGCCGCGCTTGCCTTTCTGCGTGCACGCCTGATAGGCGCGCTGGGCGTCGCTGAGGCGCCCTTTCTCTTGGTAGGCGGCGCCCAGCAGGAGCCACGCTTCGCCGTCGGTCTCGTCGAGGGCCACGCTGCGCTCGCCGGCGTCGATGGCGGCCTGGACGGCGCCGCGGTCGAGGGCCCCCTGGGCCTTCACCTTTTCTGCCTTCGCGCGCTTGGTGCGTTCTTCCGGGGTGAGCTCCGCGTCGTCACCGGAAGCCGCTGGGCTCGGCGATGCATCGGAAGCTGCCGCGTCGACCAGCGCGGACGCAGCGGCGTCGACCGTGGGCGCCGCGGACACGGACGGTGCGGCGCTGGCGGTAGTGGATGCGGGCGCTTGCACCGAGGTGGCCCCGGTGGGGCTCGCCGCCGACGAGGAGGGCGCGGGCGGCGCATGCGACGTGGTGGTGGAGGGCGCCGGGTGCTCCTCGGCGGGGCGCGTGGCGTATCGATACAGACCACCGCCGCCCAGCAGCGCGAAGGCCAGCACCGCCCACATGACGTAGCGAACGTTCTTCTGGCGGCGCGCCTGCACTTCCTCGGAGAGGTGTCGCAGGACCCGAGGATCGGTTTCTTCTTCGAGCGGCGGGGGCACCGACGAGAAGCGCGCGCCCTGCGCGAAGAAGCCGTCGCCGAGATCGTCGTCCTCGGAGCCTCCCTCGGAAGGCGGAATGCTCGCGCGCTTTTTGCGCGGACCGTCGCTGGGGGGCGGGACCGACTTGGTCTTCGCGTCTGCGGCCGGCGGAGGGACCGACTTCGCCTTCGTTTCTTCCGCGGGCGGCGGCACCGACTTGGCCTTCGCCTCTGCGGCCGGCGGCGGCTCCGATTTGGCCTTCGCTTCTTCCGCGGGCGGCGGAGGGACCGACTTCGCCTTCGCTTCTTCCGCGGGCGGCGGCGGCTCCGATTTGGCCTTCGCTTCCGCAACCGGCGGAGGGACCGACTTCGGTGCCTCGGACACCGACGCCGCTTCCGACGTCACGTCCGCCTTCGACGCAGCACCGCTTGCCGGCGCCTCGCTGACAGCCGGCTCTCTCCCTTTGCTCGTTCGCCTGCGTCCTCGTTTGGCCATCGAATCCCCCGCAGCGGTGCGCCGAGGTAGGAGCGCGGTTCTATCAGACTTTTCTCGGAGGCGAAACGCTGCCTATAAGGGTAGGTCATGGGAGCCGTCATCGTGGTTCGAAAAACCGTAGGCGGCGCCCTGCGCGGAGGACACCCCTGGGTGTTTCGCGACTCGGTGGTCAAGGTGCGTGGCACCCTTCACGCGGGCGACCCGGTGGCCGTGGAGGACGACGCCTTCGTGGGCATGGCCATCGCCGACCCGGGTTCGCCCATCGTCGCGCGTATGTGGACCCACGACAAGCGCGTGCCCGACGGCAAGCTGTTCGAAGAACGCCTCCGCCGCGCCATGGCCCTGCGCAAGCGTACCTTCGAGGGCGGCGAGACCACCGCCATGCGGCTCCTCCACGGCGAGGGCGACCGCACCCCGGGCATCGTCATCGATCGCTACGAGCACGTGGCCGTGGTGCGCACCGACGGCGACGCCGCGGAGGCCGCCCTGCCCGGCTTTCTCCCGGCGATGATCAAGGTGCTCGGCGAGCACGGCATCACCTCCATCATCAAGAAGCAGGAGGGCGCCGTGGTGACGCTCGACGGCGAGGCCGCGCCGCCGCGCATTCGCATCCGCGAGCACGGCATCCCGTTCTGGGTGGACCTGGCCAAAGGCCAGAAGACCGGCGCGTTCCTCGATCAACGGGAGAACCGGCGCCGGGTACGAGGGCTCGCAGGCGGGCGCCGCGTGCTCAACCTCTTCTCGTATGCCGGCGGGTTCTCGCTCTTCGCGGCGGTCGGCGGCGCCACGCACGTCACCAGCGTGGACATCGCCAGCGGCGGCCACGCTACGGCCCAGGAGAGCTTTCGCCTGGCGGGCATCGAGCCCCAGGCCCATTCCTTCGCCACCGCCGACGCCTTCGAGTTCCTGAAGAGCGCGGCCCAGCAGAAGAAGACCTGGGACCTGGTGATCTCCGACCCTCCGAGCTTCGCCCCCAACGAGAAGAGCCGGGTCCGCGCCCTCACCGCGTACCGCAAGCTCCACCGGGCCGCCGCCGAGGTGCTCTCCCCGTCGGGCATCTTCTGCGCGTCGTCGTGCTCCAGTCACGTGAGCGCCGAAGCCTTTCTCGAGACCCTCGACGACGAGACCCTCGGGCGCTCCGATCTCCGGCTCCAGGAATTCTTCGGGCCCCCGGCGGATCATCCGACGCTGCCCACGTTCCCGGAAGGTCGCTACCTCAAGTTCGCGGTGCTGGCATGAACGAGCACACGACGGAGAGCGGCGGATACACCCTCGCGCTCCGGCGTTTTCCCAGCGCCACGCGCGCGGTCGTCGCGGGGTCCAGGCCGGTGCTGCTGGTGCCCGGCTACGGGATGAACTCGTTCATCTTCAGCTACCACCCGGGCGGCCTCTCGCTGGTGCACTCGCTTGCCGACGCGGGCCTCGACGTGTGGACCGTCGACCTGCGGGGACAGGGCGAATCCAAGCGCGCGAGCGATCCCACCCACGCCTACGGCCTCGCCGATCTCGCGTTCGAAGACGTACCCCGAGCGGCCGCCAAGGTGCGGGAGATCACCGGCAGCCCGCGCATCGATCTCGTCGGGTGCAGCCTGGGCGCGGCGCTCACGTTCGCGCACCTGGCGCGGGATCCCGAGGCCGCGGCGCGGGAGGTCGGGAGCGTGGTGGCGCTGGCGGGGCTCGTCACCTGGCGCGACATTCATCCGCTGGTGCGCGTGGCCTTTGCTTCACCGCGGCTCGCCGGCGCGGTCCGCCTCACCGGCACGCGCGAGCTCTCCCGGCGCGCGCTCCCGGTGCTGGCGCGCTTCGCCCGGCCGCTCCTCTCTGCCTACATCAACCCGCAGACCACCGACATTCGCGAAGCCGAGACCATGGTGCGCACGGTGGAAGATCCCTCACCGCGTCTGAACCGCGAGATCGCGGAGTGGGTGAACCGCCGCGAGCTGGTGGTGGGTGGCGTCAACGTCTCGGCCTATCTGCGCGACTTCCGCGCGCCGTTCCAGTGCGTGGTGCCGCTTCAAGACCGCATCGTCCCCGCGGCGACCGCGCGGCTCCTCTACGAGCAGGTGGGCTCGGCGGATCGCGAGCTGATCGAAGTCGGCACGCGAGAAGCGCCGGTGGCGCACGCCGACCTGTTCCTCGGGCGCGACATGCAGACGCTGGTGTTTCAGCGGGTCGCGGCGTTCTTGCTGAGCCGCGCGGTCTCCAGCTCGTAGAACGAGAGAGGCCCGTCCTTCGCGTAGAAGAGCCCGCCACCCACGCATACGAAGTGCATGTCGAGGCGCTTCCGGTACCAGGCGCCGGTGCGCGGATGGACCCGCACGTCGGTGAGATCGCGATCGCACACCTCGCGGAGATCCCGGGCGGTGATGGCCTCGAGGTACAGGAAGCCGCGGGTCATGGCGCCGAGGTTGTCGATGGCCCGGGCGGCCTGGGCGTCGTCGAGGTAGGGAAGCACCCCCTGGCACACCACAAGGTCGAAGCGCCCCTTGTCTCGCCAGGCGGAGATGTCGCGCTGCTCGTGGCCATACTGCGCACACGCGTACTCGCTGTACTCCGTCGACCGATACTTGACCGCAGGCCGGTGCTTGCGAAACCAGTCGCGAAACAGGCCGGTTCCGGCGCCCACGTCGAGGACGTTGCGGAGATCGGCCCCCCACCAGCCCATCATCCCGACGATGCCGGTGGCCAGCTGCGCCACCTCTGCAGCGCCGTGCACCCGGGTCTTCGTCGACTCGTAGAATCGTCCATAGTAGCCAGCGTCGAACTCACTCATCGCGCGCATCATCGCACAGTCGTTTCGATTTGAGGTACACTGGGGGCGCTTGAATACGGGTCGAGGTCCGCTCCCAACTCCGCCGCTCGGCACCGTGGTGCCGGTTGCGCAACCGTCCAGCCCCGCGCTGGACGTGCCACCTCCCTCGCGCCCGAACCCCGGCATTGCCCCGGGCACGCTCCCGCTCGGAAGTGCCTCGCCCACGCCGAGCATGACCAAGAGCCTCTCGCCGGCCATGCCCAGCGCCAACGGCACCGGCAGCTTCCCGGCGCCGCCCCCCTCGGCGCTCAAGGTGCAGTACCCGCAAGCGGGCTCGATGCTCACCTCGCCGCGCGGCGGCAGCTACACGGTCATCAAGGTCATCGGCTCCGGCGCCTTCGGCGCGGTCTACGAGTGCGTGGGGCCTTTCGACCAGGTCTACGCGCTGAAGATGGTGCGCCCGGCCAACCGCCCCTACGGCGAAGTGCAGGCCGAGTGGGCGCGCGAGGTGTCGCGCCTGGGCTCGCTGCGCCACCCCAACGTCGTGTACATCTACGACGCCTTCGAGCAGGACCACCTGTTCTACCTGGCGCTGGAGCGCTGCGATCACGCGCTCAAGGACATGCTGGGCACGCCCATGCAAGAAGGCCTGGTCATCGAGCTGGCGCGGCAGCTGCTGGCGGCGGTGCAGTTCCTCCACGACAACGACGTGGTGCACGACGATCTCCACGCCGGCAACGTGCTCATCACGCACACCGACCGGCCGCAGGTGAAGATCAGCGATTTCGGTATCAGCCACGAGCTCCGCGGCATGCCCGCGATTCGCCCGAACGTGGTCCACCACGCCATCATGGCGCCGGAGATCCTCGCCAGCGGCTACACCAGCAAGCAGAGCGATCTGTACCAGGTGGGCCTCCTCCTCTACTGGATGGTCACCGGCAACGCGGCCATGGACATCGACGCGCCGTACGCGGAGCTCGTGCGGCAGGTACAAGAAGGTGAGCCGCGGAAGCGCGCGGAGCAGCTGGGCACCCCGCTGGGCATGCTCATCGCCAAGATGCTGCGGCGGCGGGAGACCTTCCGCTACGCGGCGGCGCGCGAGGTCTGGGCAGACTTGCGCGAGCTCGACGCCTGGAAGAACCGCAGCCTCTTCCCGCTCAAATAGATCACGGGCGCGCAGCGCCGAAGCACCGCGCGCCCGCGATGAATCTTCGCTCGCGCGTCAGCTCGTGCGGCGGCGGCGACGGAGGATGGCGCCGAGGGCGACGCCCACGCCGGCGAGACCGAATACGCCGCTGCCGCCGGCGGTGCAACCACCGTCGTCGGAGGGCGTGGTGCCGATGGGCACGCCGGAGCTACCGCCGTCGGGCCGGGTG
>JABFRG010000696.1 GCA_013141295.1 Polyangiaceae bacterium | reverse complement strand
CGGGAAGGGGAGGGGCCGCGCGAGGCTGCGGAGAAGATGCGCGTCTTCCGGGAGTGCGGTAGCATGCGGAGCAATGGTGGCGCGGGCGCAGGGGCGGTTTGCGATTCGTCGCGCGGAAGCGCGCGATAGCGCGGCGCTCGATGCGTTCGACGCGAACATCTGGGACCTCTCGATGACGCCCACCGATCTGGGGCCGGGCCATCAGCCGCGCTTCGGCGTGACGATACCGGTGGAAGATACATGGATCGCGGAAGACGCGGGCCAGGTGGTGGGCTACGCGGTCATCGGTCGCCGGACCACGCTGGAGAGCAATCGTCACGTGGGTGTGCTGCGGGCCATCGCGGTGGCGCCGGCACAGCGCGGCACCTCGCTGGCGCAGGAGCTCATGGGCGCGGCCATCGCTGCGGCTCGCGAACGCGGCATGCGCAAGCTGTGCCTCACGGTGCTGGGCAGTAATCCGCGCGCCATCGCCTTCTACAAGCGTCACGGATTCGTCGTGGAGGGCACCCTGCGCGACGAGTTCTTGCTGCGCGACGTCTACGTGGACGACGTCCTGATGGCCCTCGATCTCGCGAGCTACGCCGGCAAGGGCTGAGCCCGTCGAGTTCTCGCCCGACTTTTCGGCACCCGGTGCTAACCTGCCGGCCCATGAAGAAGATCGTCCTCACCGGAGCCTCCAGCGGCATTGGACGCGCGCTGGCCATCGAGCTGGGTCGCCGCGGCGCCGAGCTCGTCATCGCAGCGCGTCGCAAGTCGGAGCTCGAGAGCCTCGCCCAGGAGATCGCCGCCGTCGGCGGCACCGCGCACGTGCTGGTGCTCGACGTGGCGAACGTCGCCGCGGTGAAAGAGGGCCTGGCCGAGGCCGACCGCATGCTCGGCGGCTTCGACACCGTCATCGCCAACGCCGGCGTGGGCATCAACGATCCGGAGGACGCCTTCAACTGGGAGGACGTGGAGCGCATGCTCGACGTGAACGTGCGCGGCGCCTTCGCCACGCTGGTGCACTCCATCCCCTATCTGCGCGCCCATGGCGGCGGGCAGCTCTCGGCGGTGACCAGCCTGGCCGGGCGTCGCGGGCTCCCGGCCTCCGGGGCCTACAGCGCCAGCAAGGCGGCGGTCTCGGTGTTCCTGGAGACGCTGCGGGTCGATCTGCTCGCCGAGAACATTCGCGTCACCGACATCCAGCCGGGCTTCGTCGACACCCCGATGACCCAGCGCAACCGCTTCAAGATGCCCTTCATCTGGAGCGCCGAGAAAGCTGCAAGCTACATCAGTGACGAGCTCGAAGGTGCGCCCGGCGTCATCGCCTTCCCGCTGCCGCTCGACATGGTCACCAGCGCCGTCTCGATGCTGCCCAACGTCATCTACGATCCGCTGGCCAAGCTGATGCTGGACCGCAACAAGCACAAGCAGGAGTAAACGCCGCTCAGCCCGGCGCCTCGATACCCTCGGCCGCGAACCGCGCGCGGCCGATCTCCTTCACCACCGCGTCCACGTCTGCGAGCGTCTCGGCGTCGATGCCCAGCGCCGCGGCATTGCCGCGTAGCCACGTCAACGCCGCGGTGTCGCACTGGTGCTCGGTGTAGGCGCGCTCCTCGAAGGGCCCGTGGTTGTGAAAGTGCGCCCAGTCGTGGAGGCCCCAGAAGAGGCCCGCCAGGCTGCGGGTGGCGAGGCACAGCACCGAGCTCGGCGCGACGCCGCGCTCGTACAGGAGGTCGGTGGCGTCGTCGATGGCGTAGGGTGCCAGCACCCACTCACCCTCGTGCGCCAGCTCCGAAACGTGGAGCTTCGCCAGCTCCTGGGGCAAGAAATCGCAGGGCGCGGTGAACACGAAGGCCATGCCCGCCGGGTTGTCCGCGGAGAGCGAAGGAACGCGCGCGAGCCCTGCGTCCGGGGTGCGGCAGGTGAGCTCGAACGACGCACTCCAGCCGAACGCGTCGAACACACCGGCCGGCACGCACAGCGGAACCGGGGGGACGAGCAGCATCGTTTCGCGCATCTCTGCTTTTTTCCGCTATCATGGAGGCACTGCGAACGGCTAGGTTCCCTCAACCATGACCACGTCGATGCCTTCCAAAAAAGACGTCGCCTTGGCGCTCCTGGAGCGTTCGACGATTCGCGTCTTCTTGGATCCGCGAAAGGCCGGCGTCGTGGTGCCGCCTTGGTTCAAGACCCAGCCGCAGCTCCTCCTGGACGTGGGCCTCAACACGGCCGTGCCCATTCCCGACCTGCACCTGGACGACGAGGCCATGAGCTGCACGCTCAGCTTCAATCGCTCGCCCTTCTACTGCGTCATCCCCTGGTCGGCGGTGTTCGCGGTGGTGGGCGACGGCGATCGCGCGGTGGTGTGGCCCGAGGACGTCCCCGCCGAGATCCAGCTCGAGCCGCCGCCGGCCCCGAAGAAGTCGCCGGTCTCCGCAGCTCCCGCGCTTCCGAAAGAGCCCAAGGCCGGTCCCAAGGCCGTTCCCGCTCGCAAAGAGAGCGAGAAGCCCGCGGTGGAGCGTGCGCCCGGCGAGAAGAAGAAGAAGGGCGAGCCCAAGGAAAAAGAGAGCAAGAAACGCGCTCCCTTGGCCGCGGTGCCCGAGAAGAGCAGCGAGCCGCCCCGGCCGCCGCGCCCGAAGCGCGAGCTTCCGCCCTACCTTCGCGTCATCAAGTAACTGCGTGCATTCTGCACGTACCGGTCACTTCTTGCAGAACCAGGCGGGGAGAACGGTGCCGCCTTTCATGGGGGGACACGTGCCGCCGGTGCACGCACCGTAAATGCACGGATTCGCGCCGTCGCACGTGGCGCCGGGCAATCCCAGAGGCGCGCACACGCCGCCGTTGCAGTACATACCCTGCTTGCAGCCCGCGATTCCGATGGTCGTCGGGCACGTGCCCCCGACGCCCGCCCGCGCGAAGCAGGTGGTCGACCGAATGCGGTCGCAGACCGCCTCGCTGCCGCATTCGTCGGGCACCGTGCAGGTGGCCCCGAGCGCAGTGACGGGAACACATCGATTGGTGAAGACGCCGGCATCTTCTTGCACCGGGCTGCAGCGGAGGCCGTCCGCCTCCCAGCACAGCATCGCGCCCACCGCGGCCGCACCCGAGATCATCGAGGTTCCCATGGTCCCGCCGCAGCGTTCTCCGAGCTTGGCGTGGACCAGGGGAGCGCAGACCTCTCCGTTGCTGCCGAGCAAGCATCCGGGGGCGCCCTGCGCCGGGGGCGCGCAGTCTTTCGCCCGGCGACACGCTTCGCCCGCTTGCGCGGTGCCCGGGCCGATGACAGCCGCAACGCACGCTTCCGACAGCGGGAAGAAGGCGCCGGTGCGCCCTTCGGTACCGGCATCACCGCTGCAGAACAGCGCGGGGCTCCGTCGTTGGTTGGCCTTCGCCTCGGCCAGGCAGATCTCGGCGCTCGCGGGGTTGAAGAACCCGGTGGTGAATTCCTTCTGGCACCCCGCGCTGCTGCCCGGGCAGCAGCCTTCGAGGAGCGCGCAGAGGTCGGCGGCGAAGCGCTCGGCGCTGGTCTGCGGGCCTCCGCTGTCGCTGGGGGCGGCGCCATCCACCGTCGCGGCGCCGTCTGCCTGCGGCGTCGCGCTCGCATCCACCGGCGCGAACGGGTCGATCACGGCGGGGCGGTCGCTGGCCGAGCACGCGGGCATCGCGACCAGGACCGTGAAGGAAGCACACCCGAGCAGAACGGCGGTTCGACGCATCTACGATGGACGGGGTGCCCCGCGGTCCATTCAGCTCAGCCACGGACTTACGGGTAGAATACACAGACCATGCGCGCCGATCTGCTGGCGCGGTCGGTCAGCTCGCCGGCGCGACCTTCACCGCGGCCATCGAGCGATCGTGCACGCGCCCCATGAAGGCCAGCGCGACCGCGGCGCCGATGCCCACCAGGAACATGTCCCACTGGGCGTCCCACACGTCGCCCTGGCTGCCCAGGAACGCCTGACCGAGATCGCCGGCGACGATGAGGGTGGTCCACCACTCGATGAGCTCCCAGAACGCGCCCACCGCGAACACCACGCTGAAGGCCAGGAACGCGAGCCATCCGCCGGGCCGCAGCGGGGTGCGCCGGAGCAGGACCTCGCGCGTGAAGAGGACGGGAAAGAAGCCCAGCGCGAAGTGCCCCACGCGATCGTAGTGATTGCGCGAGAGGTGAAACGCATCCTTGGCCCAGTCGCCCAGCGGCGTGTGCGCGTACGAGTAGTACCCGCCGTAGATGAGCACCAGCATGTGCACGAAGGTGCCGACGTACACGACGTTCGAGAGGGGCGCCTTCTTGAAGGTCGCCGCCATGTAAGCCACGAGCAAGAGCCCCGGCACCACCTCGAGCGCCCAGTTCTTGATGCCCGCGGGTGCGGTGACCGAGGTGACGGCGCAGACGAGGAGGAGCGCACCGAGGAGGGCGAGCGGCAGGCGACGCGGAGGGGACACGGGCGAAGGCTACACCGGCCCCGCCCGGGACGGTCGATTTGCCGCAGAATTGCCCAGGATTCATGGGGTCTACATCGGTTCTTGTGTGGACCCAACAGAGCCGGTAGAACCGGGCGCCGATGCGGTCCTGCCTTCTTCCTTCGACCCGAGACCTGCCTTCGAGGCGCAGGTAGCCCGTGGCCGAGGCGCGCACAGTCGAGCCCTCACCCAGCCACGAACCGTGGCGCGCGCGGCTTCGCGATCTGGCGGTGGTGGCCGTGGTGCTGGTGCTGGCCTTCGTGGTCGACCAGACCCTCGACCGGGTGATCCCCGACAGCTCCGTGCGCCAGCTCCTGATGCTCGCGGCGTGCAACGTGCTGGTGGCCCTTTCGCTCAACGTCATCAACGGCATGGCGGGGCAGTTCTCCATCGGCCACGCGGGCTTCGTCGCCATCGGCGCCTACGCCAGCGCCATCACCAGCTCGCGGCTCCACGAGCGCTTCGGTGCCGGCGATCCCACCTTCGCGCACTCCTTCTTGGTGGTGCCCACGTCGCTCCTGGTATCGGCCCTCTGCGCGGGGCTGGCCGGGCTCTTCGTGGGGCTCCCCAGCCTTCGCCTCAAGGGTGACTACCTTGCCATCGTCACCCTGGGCTTCGCCGAGATCGTCCGCCTCACCATCGGCACCGCGCAGATCTCCGCCGACGAGACTGCTGGCCACGCCTGGTCCGAGGTGCACGGCCTCGGCTCGTTCTTCCACGCCATCTCGGTGTCCATCGCCGGGCTCGGCGGCCAGAACGGCTACGCCGGGCCCCACGAGAAGGGCGTTCCCGCCTACGCCGGCCCTTTCTGGATTCTCGGGCTCACGTTCATCCTCGGCGTCGTGGCCTGGCGCTTGAAGTTCTCCGGCTGGGGGCGCGCGCTCCGAGCCCTGCGCGAAGACGAGATCGCGGCCGCCGCGGTGGGTGTAGACCCCACGCGTTACAAGGTCACCTCGTTCGTCATCTCCTCGGTGGGTGCCGGCATCGCCGGCGGCCTCATCGCCATGATGCGCGACGGCAACCCCACGGTGCAGCCGGAGAGCTACAACTTCCAGTCGTCGTTCGACGCCATCACCATGGTCATCCTGGGCGGCTCCGGTAGCGTCACCGGCGCGGCGCTCGGCGGCGTGTTCGTCACCTTCTCGGTGAAGCTCATCGAGCTGGTGCAGGGCACGAACGCGGTGCAGTCGCTCAAGCGCAGCGCCGAGTGGCTCGACCTCAATGCGCTCCGCATGATCGTCTACGCGGCGGTGCTCATCGCCCTCATGGTGCTCCGCCCCGAGGGTCTGCTCGGCGAGCGCGAGCTCACCCTGCGCACCATCCGCGGTTGGCTCCGCGCGCGTCAGGAGCGGCGCGACCGCAAGGCCGAGGACAAACCCTGATGGAGCTGGTCCTCGAGCACGTGTGCAAGAGCTTCGGCGGCCTCAAGGCCGTCACCGACGTCTCGTTCAAGGTGCCGCACAAGGCCATCTACGGGCTCATCGGCCCCAACGGCGCCGGCAAGACCACGGTCTTCAACCTCATCACCGGCGTGTACAAGCACGACACCGGTCGCATCGTCTTCAACGGCCACGACCTCCGGCCGCTCCGCCCGGCGCAGATTGCCCGCGCTGGCGTGGCCCGCACCTTTCAGAACATCCGCCTGTTCTCGCAGCTGACGGTGCTGGAGAACCTGCTGGTGGCGTGCGAGCTGCAAAAGAAGGCGTCGCTCTTCTCTTCGATCCTCCGCCTCGGGGCGCACCACGAGGACGAGCGCTCCATGAAGAAGCGGGCGGAGGAGCTGCTCGAGGTGTTCTCGCTCCGCGACGTCGCCGACGAGCCCTCCACCTCGCTCCCCTACGGCAACCAGCGGCGCCTGGAGATCTGCCGAGCCATGATGCTCGAGCCCAAGCTGCTGCTCCTCGACGAGCCGGCCGCCGGCATGAACTACGGCGAGGCCGAGGGACTCAAGGACCAGATTCGCTGGCTCCGGGACACCTTCGCGCTCACGGTGGTGTTGGTCGAGCACAACATGCAGGTGGTCATGGGCGTGTGCGAAGAGATTCACGTGCTCGACCACGGCGAGACCATCGCCGAAGGTTCGCCGGAGAAGGTCCAGGCGGACCCCAAGGTCATCGCCGCCTACCTGGGCGAAGAGCCGGAAGAAGAGGCAGCCGGATGAGCGCGCCGGTGGAAGCGAAGGACGTCGCCGCGCTCGGCGCGACCATGCGCACCAAGCACCCGACCCGTCCCGATCCGTCGGTCGCCATGGGCGAGCCGCTCTTGCAGGTTCGCGATCTGCGCGTGGCCTATGGCGGCATCAAGGCCCTCAAGGGCATCGACCTCGAGGTGCGGCGCGGCGAGGTGGTGGCGCTCATCGGTGCCAACGGCGCCGGCAAGACCACCACCCTGAAGAGCATCGCGCGCTTGCTGCCGGTGGCCTCCGGGACCATCACCTTCGCTGGAAAGAACCTGGCGACCATGACCCCCGAAGCGCTGGTCGGTGCGGGCGTGTCGCTGGCGCCGGAAGGGCGCGCCATCTTCCCCAACCTCACGGTCCTCGAGAACCTCGAGCTGGGCGCCTACCTGCATCGCGACGCCACGGCGATGCGCGAGACCATCGAGGACGTCACCCGGCTCTTTCCCCGGCTCGGTGAGCGCATGAAGCAAGAGGGCGGCACCCTCTCCGGCGGTGAGCAGCAGATGCTGGCCATCGGTCGCGCGCTCATGGCGCGGCCCACCATGCTGCTCCTCGACGAGCCCTCGCTGGGCATCGCGCCCAAGCTGGTGCAGCAGATCTTCGCCGCCATTCGCGCCATCGCCGCCGCCGGCGTGACCATCCTGGTGGTGGAGCAGAACACCAAGGTCGCGCTCTCGGCCAGCCACCGCGGCTACGTGCTGCGCACCGGCGAGATCGCCCTCTCCGGCAACGCCAAAGAGCTGCTGCAGAACCCCGAGATCCAGAAGGCGTACCTGGGCGGGTGAAGCGCGACGCTCGCCTTCGGGGCCTCTCCTCCGAGCACCATCGGGCGCTCGTCCTGGCTCGCACGCTGCGCGGTGCTTCCGCCTCCGGCGCAACGCGCGCGGACACCTTCGCGGCCGAGCTCGAGCCCCACTTTCGCATCGAGGACGAGGAGCTGCTGTCGGTGCTGGCGCTCCGGCCCGACGCCGAGAGCCAAGCCCTGGCGAAGCGCACCGCCGAGGATCACGCGCATCTCCGGGCCGAGGCCGCCCGCGCTGCGGCCGGAGAGCCGGTGGACTTCGTGGATTTCGCCAGCCGCCTGGAAGCCCACGTTCGCTTCGAGGAGCGCGAGCTGTTTCCCTTCGTCGAGGCCCAGCTACCCGATGCGGCGCTCGACGCCGTCCATCGCCGCGCTCCCCACGACTGATCTCAGCCGCCGTCCGCGCGCGCTTCTTCGGCGCGCACCAGCGTCGTGGCGATCCGGTGCAAGGCCGCGAGATCCGCACGGCCCAGCAGCGCCTCCAGCTCCGCTTCCATGTCTTGCAGGGTGCCGAGCCCTTCCAGGAGTGCCTTTTTTCCGCGGGGGCTGAAGCACACCAGCTTGGCCCGCGCGTCGGCCGGGTCGGGCACGCGCTCCAGCATGCCCATGGCCTCGAGCTCGTCCACCAGCTGACCGGCCGCTTGCTTGGTCACGCCCAGGCGCCGCGCCAGCTCGGTGAGCCGGGTGCCCTCGAGATCGATGTGGGGCAGCAGCGTCGTGTGGGCCACCCGCACCGGGAGCTTGATGCGCTTCTGCGTCTTCGCGATGGCGCGTTCGTTGAGGAGGCGCGCCGCCCGGAAGAGGAGCTGCAGGGTGGAGCGGGCCTTCTGGGCTTCGAGCTCGTCTTCGTAGGCCACGCTGAGAGTAGAGCCGGCGCCGAGGCAATCGTCAACCTCGCTTGACGACATAGTAAAGGTTGCTTGACTAGTTAGTCAGGTATGCTTGACTAATCTCCCAGGAGAAGACCCATGTTGCGACCCATCGCCGAGAATGTCTGGAGCCACGAGACCATGCTGCGGATGCCCGGAGGCGTGCACCTGCCGAGCCGCGCGACGGTGGTTCGCACCTCGACCGGCGAGCTCTTGCTGCACTCGCCGCTGGCGCTCGACGATGCCACCGCGGCCGAGCTCGACCGGCTGGGCGAGGTGCGCTGGATCGTCGCCCCCAGCGCCGTGCACTGGCTCTTCGTGAAGGCGGCGAAGGAGCGCTATCCGAACGCCAAGGTCCTGGGCGCGCCACTGCTCCAGCGGAAGCTTCCGGACTTTCCCCTGAGCCCGCTGCCGGCGCGTGGCGAGCTCGACCCGGCCCTCGGAGACGAGCTCGAGGTGCTCCGCATCGACGGCGCGCCCTTCATGGACGAGCACGTGTTCCTCCACCGTCCTTCTCGCACTGCCCTCGTCACCGATCTGCTCTTCAACGTGCGGCAGTCCGAGAGCTTCGTCACCCGCTTCTTCCTGCGACTCGTGGGCACCCTGGGAAAGACCGCCCAGAGCCGCATTTGGCGTCTGCTGGTGCGCGATCGCGAGGCAGCTGCGGAGAGCGCTTCGCACCTCCTTCGCTGGGACTTTCGCCGGCTGGTCATGGCCCACGGCGATTTGCTGGACGATTCCGCCCACGCGCGGACCACGGTCGCGCTCGGGTGGATGACCCGGGCCGCGCCAAAGTTGCTGGCTGCGCCACAGGCGTAGCTGCCGAAGCGCGAAGCATGCGGAATACAGGTTGGTCGTCGACGCCGGACGGTCCGATCTGCTAGGATTTCCGACATCCGCTTTCGCTGCACCCGTTCGAAGGTGCCGGCATCCAACGATCGTGAGAATACTAGTCACCGGCGGCACGGGATTCATCGGGAGCGCCCTCGTTCGGCGCCTCGTCGACCGCGGCGACGACGTGGTGGTGTTCTCGCGCAACGTGCCGCCTCCGAAGGAGCCAGCTGCGCACGGTCATGCGCGCGTCACCCACGTTCAGTGGACGCCGGAGACGGCGGGACCGTGGCAAGAGACGGTGAAGGAAGTCGACGCCGTCGTGCACCTGGCCGGTCAGGGCATCATGGACCATCGCTGGTCGCCGGAGTTCCTCGAGGCGTGCCGCAATAGCCGCATTCGCCCCACGCGCCTCCTGGCCGACGCCCTCTGCAAGGGGACCCGGTGCAAAACCTGGGTCAGCGCATCGGCCGTCGGGTACTACGGCATGGACACCGGTGGCGCGGAGGTCGACGAGTCGACACCCGCCGGTACCGACGTGCTGGCGCGCATGTGCGTCGACTGGGAAGGCGCGGCGGACCCCGCGCGCGACGCCGGCGTTCGGGTGTCGCACCCGCGCATCGGTCTGGTGCTCGGTCGCGACGGCGGCGTCTTCGCCAAGATGCTCCCGGCCTTCAAGGCCTTCGTCGGTGGCCCGCTCGGCTGCGGCATCCAGTACTTTCCCTGGGTCCACATCGAAGACACGGTCTCGGCGCTGGTGTTCGCGGTCGACACCAAAGACTTCCAGGGGCCGTTCAACCTGGTCTCGCCCAATCCGGTGACCATGGGCGAGTTCGCCCGGAGCCTGGGGAGCGCGCTGGGCCGGCCTTCGTTCATGGCCGTGCCGGCGTTCGCGCTGAAGTTGGCGCTGGGAGAGCAAAGCCGCGCGCTGCTCACCGGCCAGCGGGCGATTCCCAAGAAGCTCGCCGACGCACGGTTCCCGTTCCTGTATCCGGAGCTCGGCTCGGCGCTCTCCGACCTGACGGAGTAGCCTGCAAAGTAGCCAACCATTCTCCTGACCGATTCGTTAGAATCGGCGGGAATCCGTGGTGAATGCATCCATTCGTCGGCTCTTCGGGGCTCTGATCGTGCTGGCCGTGCTGGTGCTCACCGGCACCTTGGGCTTTCATGCGCTGGGGCATGGTCGATGGCACTACTCGGATTGCGCCTACATGACCGTCATCACGCTCTCCACCGTGGGCTTCGGCGAGCTCGGCAACATGGGCGAGGTGCCGGGGGCGCGCGCGCTCACCGTGGGGCTCATCGTCAGCGGCGTGGGCGCCCTCGCATACGTTCAAGGTAACCTCACCGCGCTGCTGGTCGAGGGTGTCATCGGCCAGGCGTGGCGGAGAAATCGCATGAAGAAAGCCATCGACGGCCTCAAGGGCCACATCGTGGTGGCGGGCGCCGGCTCCACCGGACGTCACGTCATCGAAGAGCTCATCGCCACCCGCACCAAGTTCGTGGTCATCGATCGCGATCGCCCGCATCTCGAGCGCATCAGCGAGGACATGACCGGCGGCAAGCTCCTCTACGTCCACGGCGACGCCACCGACGATCACGTCCTCGAGACCGCCAACGTGCGCGAGGCCCAGGGCGTCATCGCGGCGCTCACCCACGACAAGGACAACGTCTTCGTCACCCTGAGCGCGCGGAGCCTCAACGCCACCGCGCGCATCATCGCCAAGGCGGTAGAAGACGCCTCCATGGCCAAGCTGATGAAGGCCGGCGCCACCAGCGTGGTCAGTCCGGCGCAGATCGGCGGGCGCCGCATGGCGAGCGAGCTGGTGCGTCCGGAAGTGAACGAGTTTTTGGACCAGATGCTCCGCGACAAGGACAAGAACCTGCGGCTCGAGGAGATCGTCATCCCCGAGGGGTCGCCGTTCTCCGGGCAGACCCTGAAGGACACGCCGATTCGCCGGGAGACGCGCCTCTTGGTGGTCGCGGTGCGCGGCGAAGACCGCGAGTTCTCGTACAATCCGGACCCGGAGTTCGTGCTCCAGGCGGGCATGATCCTCATCGTCATGGGCGACGCCAGCAACGTCATCCGCCTGCGGGAGCTCGCGCAGCCCGACGCGATCGAGGCCTGAGGTTTCGCCTTTCCCGCGCCCTGCCGACCTCTCCCCACACTCGTTCTTCCAAGCCCGGCGCGGCGCGTGTTGACCGAAGCGGATCCCGGTGGGAGAGTTTTTGCCGAGGTTCATCCATGCGCGCTTCTGCTCTCTTGTCTCTCTTGGCCTTGAGCTCTCTGGCTGCCTGC
>JABFRG010000319.1 GCA_013141295.1 Polyangiaceae bacterium | reverse complement strand
CCCGCGTCCGGCGCGACCACATCTGCCGTCTCTGCGCCTGCGTCCGTCGAGGTTTCGGGAGCCGCCGGTGAGCTGAAGGTATCGCAGGCCGCCGCCGCCACCATAGCCATCCCCGCGAGCAACAGCGAAGCGCGCCAAACAACGGCCATCCCATCATTGTGCGCCGGGAGCGTCTTGGCGGCAAGACTCCGTTGCTTCGCTAGCCCATCACAGCGTCTCGACGCGGTTTCGACCGCGCTCCTTGGCGGAGTAGAGGGCCTTGTCGGCTCGCTGTATCAGCTCGTCGAGCGACTCCAGGCCGTGGAGCATGGTGGCCACGCCGATGGACGCGGTGACGGCGATGGGGTCGCCATGCGTGGTCTCCACCGGCTTCTCGGCGATGGCGCGCCGCAGCCGCTCGGCCACGATGCGCGCGCCGCTCTCGGGCGAGCCCGGGAGCCCCACCACGAACTCCTCGCCGCCCCACCGACCGACGATGTCGCGCTTGCGGCCCATGGATCGCAGCAGCTGGGCCACGCGCTTGAGCACGATGTCGCCCACGTCGTGACCGCGTGTATCATTCACGCGTTTGAAATGGTCCACGTCGAGCAGGAGCAGCGAGGTGGGCATCCCGCTCTTCTCGCGTGCCTGCTCGAAGCGCTCGGTGAAGGCGCGTCGATTGAAGAGCCCGGTCAGCGTGTCGGTGGAGGCCAGACGCTGGGCCTCGGCCACCAGTGCCGCCATGCGCAGCGGGCCGCCGAGCTCGGCCTCGAGGAGCGACAGGAGGCGCTTCTCCTCCCGGGAGAGGCCGCGCTTCTCGGGGCTCAGCGCGAAGTGCGCCAGGGTGATGTCGCCGTAGCGAATGGCGCAGGAGGACGGCGACGTGGCCGAGGACTTGGTGGGCGTGGGGATGGTGTCGGAGAGGAGGAACACGCCGTCTTCCTCGAAGCGCCGTCGCTCCGGGCTCTTGGCCTTCACCCCGAAGCACTCGCGCGCCTCGGCCACCGCCTGGGTCTCCAGGTCGGGGTGCGCGTGCACGAACATCGCGTCGTCCTCGAGCACCAGCGCCAGCCACCGGTAGTTCATCACCGAAGAGACGAGCCCCGAGAGCTCGCGGAACAGGCGTTCGTGGCTCTCCGCCGCCAGGCCCAGGCGCCGGAGCTCGCCGGCGAGGGTGGAGGTCTGCAGGAGCTCGTCCATGAGGTCCGAGAGGCGCTCCTGAACCGTGCGATTCGCGCTGCGGACGCGCTCGTTGGAGGCGACGCGCGCGGTGGACTTGATCTCGTCGACCTCGCGCAGGAGGCGCGCGACTTCCTGTTTCGTCACGTAGGTGGCGGCGCCGGCGTGCTTCGCCCAGAAGCGCGACCCGCGGTCTTCCGATGCGGTGAGGAGGATCACCGGGACGTGCGAGGTGCTGGGCTCGCCCCGCAGCAGGCGGCAGAGCTGCAGCCCCGACATGGAGGGCATCCACAGATCGGTGACCACCACGTCCGGTGGCGAGGCTACCGCGCGCGCCGCGGCCGCTTCGGCGCTCCGAAAGTCCTCCACCGCGTGGCCGCGCCCTTCGAGCTCACCCTTGAGGAAGGCGCACGCACTCGCGCTGTCGTCGACGAGAATGATGCGCGCCACTACGGTCCGGTCCGCTCTGCGCTGCGCCGAGGCAGCTGTGCGGTGGCCTTTGCGGTCCCGGATCCGTGGCGCGTGGTCACCATGACTTCTCCTCAAGAGTTGCGCGAAAGAGGGCGCACGTACAGCGGATTCCGGTGGAGCTCTCGGCCCTGGCGCCCTTCCGTGAGCATGCGGCCCGGGCGATTGCCCATTCCCTTCGGCGTCGTGGCGGCACTATCTTCGGGCCGATGAAATCGCTGCTTGTAGCCGTTTGTGGGACGGGAACGATGGGGCAAGGTATCGCGCAGGTCACCGCCAGTGCCGGCCACACGACGCGCATTTTCGACGCGCAAAAGGGCCGCGCCGAGGCCGCCATCGTCGCCCTTCGCGGCACCCTCGACAAGCTCCTGGCCAAGGGGAAGATCACCGAGGATCAGCGGCGCCACACCCTGGAGAACCTCGCGGCCGGCACCGACGCCAAGGAGACCTGCCGCGGGGCGGACATCGTCATCGAGGCCATTCCCGAGGACATGGCGCTGAAGGTGGCGCTCTTCTCCGAGGTGCGCGACGTGCTCGAGCCCAAGGCGCTCCTGGCCACCAACACGTCTTCCCTGTCCATCACCGAGCTCGGCGCCAAGATCGGAGCGCCGGACCGGGTGGTCGGCCTCCACTTCTTCAATCCTCCGCCGGTGATGGAGCTCGTGGAGGTGGTGCGTGGGCTCGGAACCTCCGAGGAGACCCTCTCGCGGTCGCTGGCGTTCGTCGCCGGGCTCGGCAAGACCCCCATCGTGGTGCGCGACGTCCCCGGCTTCGCCACCAGCCGTCTCGGCGTCATCCTGGGCGCCGAGGCCATGCGCATGCTCGAGATGAACGTGGCCAGTGCCGAGGACATCGACCGCGGCATGGAGCTCGGCTACCGGCATCCCATGGGCCCGCTCAAGCTCACCGATCTGGTGGGGCTCGACGTGCGCCTGGCGATCCTCGATCACCTCACGCGCGAGATCGGCGACCAGTTCCGTCCGCCGCCGATCCTCCGCGCCATGGTGCGCGCGGGCAAGCTCGGCAAGAAGACCGGCGAGGGCTTCTACCTGTGGAAGGACGGCGTCGCCACGCCCAAGCGGTAGCTCAGTTGCAGATGCGGTAGAGGGTCGTGCGCTTCTGGTCCTTGCGCACGACGTCGACGGAGATGCGCTCGGCGGTGCGGCTGCTGGCGTAGGCCTCCAGTGCCTTGTCGGCGGAAGCCACCGAGAATCCGTTGACGGCCACCAGCACGTCGCCGTTTTCGAAACCCAGGCGACCCAGCACGTTCTTGGGATCGTCGCGGCGAATGCCGAACAGCTTCACGCCGGTCGTGCGTCCATCCTCCGCTTGCTGCGGCACCACGCGAATGGTCCCGAAGCCGCGGCGGCTGTCGAGCGTGGCGTCGACGTAGCTCCGCAGCACGTAGCCGCGGTCGTCGGCTTCCAGGAACACGCCGCCTTCGCGCAATGCACGCGCGCAGCCGTCCTCCGGTTGCGCGGGGGTGCCTCCGGACTCACCGTCGCTCGTCGCCGCCGTGGCGGCGCTCGTTGCGGTGGCGGCGGTCACCGTCACCACCTGGCCGTCTTGCGTAGGGGACTCGGCGGTGCGCGCGGCGACCTGGTCGCGGCACGCCGCGAGGCCGGCCAACCCGATTGCGGAGAGGAGAGCGGTGCGGGTGGATGCGATCATCCTTCGACGCTACCAGCGTTCCTTCTCGCTGCGATCGCACAATCGCGTGACGCAGTGAGCCGATCGCGCGAGGTCGATGTCCCTCACATCGGCATGACCGAGTCCGCTCCCATCGGTTTCTTCCGCCGTGGCTCGCCGCGCGGTCGCAACTACACGAGGTTGCGCGGCTTCGTCGAAGCGGCGCTGCGCGTAGCCTATCGGGGAGACTGGCCTGCGGCGGTGTACGGGCTTTTCCCACGGTCTCGGCAGATTCGACGCGTGCACATGGAGCTCCCGCTCTTGCGTCACGGCCCGCGCGTTCGACTGGGCTTCGTCTCCGACGTGCATCTCGGCCCCACCACCGCGCTGCACACGGCGCGCGAGGCCTTCGCGCTCCTGGCCGCAGCCGAGCTCGACGTGCTGCTCCTCGGTGGCGACTACGTCTTCCTCGAAGCCACCCCGGCGCGCGCCGCGTGCCTGCAGGAGCTGGTGGCCTCGGTGCCCGCGCGGCACAAGCTGGCGGTCATGGGCAACCACGACCTGTGGACCGACCATGGCATCCTCGAAGGTGCGCTGGCCGCCGCCGGCGCCACGGTCCTGGTGAACGAATCGGTGCAGTGCGCAGGTATTACCGTGGTGGGCCTCGACGACCCGTGGACCGGGCGCCGCGATCCGGAGATACCTTTCCGCCCCGTCCCGGGCACGACGTCGGCGGCCACCATCGTGCTCTGCCACGCACCGGAAGCGCTCCCCTGGGTCGCCCATCAACCGGTGGACCTCTACCTGTGCGGGCACACCCACGGGGGCCACGTGGCCATGCCGTGGGGCCCGGTGGTGGTGCCCGGTCACGTGGGGCGCATGTATCATGCAGGCTTCTATCCGGAAGCGCTGGGGAAGCGCCTCTTCGTCTCGCGCGGCGTGGGCGGCATCGAGCTTCCGCTGCGCACCTACGCGCCGCCCGACGTGCTCGTCCTGGATCTCGTGCCGATCAGCTAGGCGTGGGGATCTCGCCGGCCGACTCGACCTTCAAGCCGCTCTCGCCGAAGGTCACTTCGTACACCGGGAGCCCCGCGGCGAGCGCCTCCAGGGTGCACTTCATCTGGCTCGCGCCGAGCGCGTCGAGGGAGCGCATGAGCTCCGCCTCGGCCCCGGCGCCGAGCGGCACCAGATCGCGCTGGTGCGTCAGGAAGCGCACCAGCTGCGAGCGAAGGTACGAGCTCACCTGCGGGTGGTGGATGAACATCTGGTAGCCCTCGGCCATGGGCGAGATGAGGGGAATGCGCGAGAAAGCCTCGGCGCCGTCCTCGAGCATCACGTTGACCACCGCGCCCTCGGCGTGGGCCCCGGGAAGCACCGACACCTCGTTGTCGTCGACGCCCTCCCAGCGCAGCGTGAAGAAGGTGCGCAAGAAGTCCTCGATGAGCTGCCGGCGCACGCCGTACTCGTTCGCGCGGATCATCGATAGCCGCAGGTGGCCGCAGCCGATGCAGTCGGGCTCCACCATGTGGTCGAGGAGCGCCGAGCGCACGGACTCCGGCGGCGACGCCAGGAACGCGCGCCACTCGAGCGGTCCGGTCATGTGGGCCAGCACCTCGTCGAACCGGCGATCGCCTCGCAGCGCCGTGATGAGCGTGTTCGACGCCATGAGATCGGTGTGCAGGTAAAAGCGCCCGAAGGCATCGAGGCGCCGCAGGAGCATGGCGTGCAGCGAGCGTTCGTCGAAGCGCATCCCGTTGACCTGCTCGACCGCGGCCAGCGAGAGCAAGAACTCACCGGCGTCGCCGCCGGGCGTGCCGATGACGCCGCCGTCGTCGCGGCCGTCCACGCACGAGAGGCGCCCGCTGACCAGGAGAGCCGCCAGCTTGATCCATCGGATCGAGAGCGGATCGCCCAAGTGCTGGAGGATCTCGTCCTTGTTCATGTTGCGTTGGGAGGCCTCCCAGTGAACGTTCTCCTCACGCAGCGAGCCGCGCCGCGCCAGGATGGTCGCGTCACGAATGGTGGCGAAGCCCACCTGCCGCCAGGCCACCACGCCGCCCATCATCGAAGCTACGAAGCGGTGCCCTCGGAGCTCCAGCGCCTTGGCAATCTCGCCCGCGCGTTCGCCGCCGCGAGACACCAGCACTACCGGGTCGTCCTTGCCCAGCGTGGAGAGGGTCGCCATCGCCTGGTCCATGGGAATCCAGTCGGAGCCGGGAATGTAGCCCAGAGGGCCGGTGAGCTCCTCGGCTGCGCGCAGGTCGACGATGCGCACGGCGCGGCCCAGGCGCGACACGTAGTCCGGCGACTGCATCGGAACGGCGCTCGGCGAGCGGAGCTCCGAGGCCACCCAGTTGACGCGAAACATGCGCTCACCCTGCGACGTCGCGTGAAGGTCGGGAATGCGTGCGTCTCGGGGGCGTCCTTCACCGGTCGGGGGCATCGGGCGGGCACCATACGCGATTTTCTTGCGGACCGCCGCGCCGCGGATGTGCCAATCGGGAAACACCGTTACAGCACTACGGAGAGACTTCGGACCATCCCCGTCGTTTCCCAGCCCGCCTCGGGCTTGGCGACCCATGCAAGCGCCCGCCGGCGACTTGCGGTGCCGCCGCGGCGACCATCACGCCACGCGGCAATGGCTCGCCTTCCACGAATTCCGGCGGTCTCGCCGCTTCCGTCCCGCTGCCGCGGTGTGACTGCAACGTACACGCGAATCCGGCGCGCATCCCTCGCGGTAGCGATAGGCTCTCCCAATGGCCCTCCAGTACTCGCCGGAAGCGCAGATCGTGATGCATGCTGCGAGCTCGCTCGCGGGCTTCTATCGAAAGCGGACCCTCACCGCGGAGCTACTGCTCCTCGCGCTCACGCAGGACGATGCGGTGCGCTCGGTGTGGGCCGAGGCGGCGGACCTGGACGCCGTGCTCGAGGCGCGCTTCTTGGCCGACGAGAGCCCTGGCGACAAGGATGGCTGGTCGGCCCCCGCCAAGCGCGCGCTCCACGCCGCGTGGGATCGCGCCGGTGCCCGTCGTCGCTTCGTGGGACCCGGCGATCTGCTCTCGGGGTTGGCGGGCGCGGGAGGGCTGGCCGGCGACCTTCTGTCGCGCTCCGCCGTCGCCTATGCCGATGTCGACGCGGCCTCTTCTGCGCACTCCGCGGCGGCTTCGGCGCCGGGCTCGGTGGTGCTTCACGACGACTCCACGACGCCCATGGACTTCGTGGTGGCCACGCTGCGCGAGGTGCTCGGGTGCACCCAGCCGCGGGCCGTCTATTACATGTATCGTACACATTTCATGGGAAAGGCGGCGGTGGGGCCCTTCGCCGACGCCCCCGATCGCGTGCGCCGCGCTTTGCAGATGGCGCGCGAGGCCGGCTTTCCGCTCCGCGTCGAGGTGGTGGCTACCACGTGATCTCGATGCGGCCGTTGGCGATGTCGGTCATGGCCGTACGCACCTTGCCCGCGACCTTGAAGTGCTCGAGGACGCCGTATACCGTCCCCACCTGGTAGGTCTCGATGAAGCCCGGAAAGTCTCGGCACAGGGTCACCACCCGGCCCGGCTCGTCCTTCTCCACCACGATGGAGCCGAAGTTCATCACCAGGGGATAGGCCCGCGGCGCCAGGCCCAGCACCGGGCCCACCGCGTCGCCCACCGCCAGCACCAGCACGCGCCCCAGGTGGCTGGCGAGGAACGTCGAGAACGAGGTCTTCCCGATGTGCATCAGCGCCTCACCGAGGGGCATGCGCGGATAGAGGCGCCCGGCTATCTCCACCGTGAGCCGCAGGTTGTCGCGCATCGGATAGTCACGGAAGGCCGCGTAGCGTCGGTCCTCCACGCCCGCCGCGCGGGCGATGTCCGACGGCGTTCCCTTACCTGCCGCCAGCTCCAGGAGCGCCTGGAAGAACATCCCCTTGCAGGCTGCACCCGGGGGCAAGCGCTGGATGTGCCCCTCGACGTCGACCCGTTCGTGGAGTCTTGGTGGCGCGAAGGGCATGCATTCGAAAGTGTATCGCGAAGGGACAACGCAGGCTCGCTCGCCAAGCCTGCTTCCGTGCGATTTCCCGCACGCGACAAAAATCTCGCGCCGAACTAAAGTTCCCGCCATGAGCTCCGTTCTCCATCCCGCGTACCTCGTCCATGGTGTTCGAACGCCCATCGGGAAGCACCGAGGGGCGCTGGCCCCGGTGCGCGCCGACGATCTCGCGGCCCACCTCTTGCGCGCGCTGGTGGAGCGTGCGCCGTCGGCCATGGCGCGGCTCGAGCAGGTGATCTTCGGCGCCACCAACCAGGCGGGCGAGGACAACCGCAACGTGGCGCGCATGGCCACGCTGCTCGCGGGGCTCCCGGACGAGGTACCGGCGGTGACCGTGAACCGCCTCTGCGGCTCCGGCCTCGAGGCGGTGTCCGATGCGGTGATGCGCGTGTGGACCGGAGATGCCGACGTCTGCGTGGCGGGCGGCGTCGAGAGCATGACCCGCGCGCCCTACGTGATGGCCAAGGCCGACGAGCCGTTTCCGCGCACGCCGCCCCAGGTGTTCGACACCAGCCTCGGCTGGCGCTTCGCCAACCCCAAGATGGCCGAGCGCTTTCCCCTCATGTCGATGGGCGAGACGGCGGAGAACGTCGCGGAGAAGTGGAAGATCACCCGCGAGGAGCAGGACGCCTTCGCCGCGCGCTCCCACGAGAAGGCCATCGCCGCCCAGAAGGCCGCGGCCTTCGACGACGAGATCGTGCCGGTGCTCATTCCCCAGAAGAAGGGGGAACCTACACGCATCGCGGTGGACGAGTCGCCGCGCGCCGACACCACCCTCGAGGCCCTCGCCAAGCTGCGCCCGGTGTTCAAGAAGGACGGCTCGGTCACCGCCGGGAACTCGTCGCCGCTCAACGACGGCGCCAGCGCCATCCTGGTTGTGAGCGAGCGGGCGCTGAAGGAGCACAACCTGACGCCGCTCGCCCGGGTGGTCTCCTTCGGTACCGCCGGCGTCGCCCCCAACTTCATGGGCGAGGGGCCGATTCCCGCGGGCAAGAAGGCGCTGGAGCGGGCGAAGCTCCAGGTTTCCGACCTCGACGTGGTGGAGCTCAACGAGGCCTTCGCGGCGCAATCCATCGCTTGCATCCGCGGCCTCGAGCTAGACCCCGCCATCGTCAACCTGCGCGGCGGCGCCATCGCCCTCGGGCACCCCATCGGCTCCAGCGGCTGCCGCATCCTGGTGACCCTCACCCGCACCATGAAGGCCCTGGGCAAGAAGCGGGGAATGGCTGCACTCTGCATCGGTGTCGGCCAGGGCATCGCCATGGTCGTGGAGTCGCCGTAGGGTGTCGCGCTGGACCTTCTGTTTTTCGCGAACGGAGATCGGGCACGGGCACGTGTACGGGGAACAGGGCTAGCCATGGAGGCACCCACCGGCGGACCCTGGGACGTTCCCTTCGACGAGGCACCGCTCGCCTTCGTCGACCTCGAGATGACCGGCCTCGATCCGGCCAAGGATCGCGTGATCGAGGTGTGCGTCCAGCGCGTGGTGGGGGGAAAGCTGGTGGGCTCGCTCTCGACGCTGGTGTCGCCGGGGCCGCTGGCAGTGGTGGGCAACCTGCACGTGCACGGCATCGACGCCGAAGCGCTGGCGTCGGCGCCCTCCTTCGCCGAGGTGCTGCCGCAGGTTCGCGCGCTCTTCGAGGGCGCGGTGCCCATCGCCCACGGCGCCCGTTGGGACATCGGCTTTCTCCGGGCGGAGTCGGAGCGCGCCGGGAGCCCACTCTTGCTGCCGCACTACCTCGACACGCTGGTGCTCTCGCGGCGAGCGTTCGCCCTGCCCAGTCACGCTATGGATGCATTATGCACGCACTTCGGCATCGCCCGTGCTCGCGCGCACCGGGCGGAGGACGACGTGCTGGCGCTGCGCGAGGTGTTCCAGCGCATGGTGGCGCAGCTGGCCCCGAAAACCGCCCGCGACCTGTGGGACGTACGCATCGCCGAGCGGCACGCCCGGGACACCGTTCTCGCCGCCTGCAGCGCAGCCTTGGCCGGGGGGCACCGGCTCCGCGTCGCCTACCGGCCGAGCCGCAAGGGGGCCCAGGAAATGACCTTCGTCGTGACGTCTATCCTCACGGATCCACCGAGGATTATCGGGTACGAGTGGCCCTCCCGCAGTCGCCGGGAGCTGCGCGCCGAGCGCATTCTCCGGGCCGACCCGGAAGGTGCAGAGCCGTCCAAGTAGCCTCCCAAGTAGACCGGGCTCCCCAAGGTGGGCTAAGCAGCCTGTCGATGCGCCGCCTTATCGCTCTTGCCCTCCTCCTTGCGGCCTGTGGTCCCGAGCCGCAGTCGGCTCAAAGCGTGCTCAACGACAAGTGGCGCAAGCGCGCCCAGGACTCGTATCGCGCGGCCGACATGGAGGACGCCAAGACGTCGGTGGACGAGGCGCTCAAGACCGACCCGAAGGACCCCATCGCCCGCGTGCTCGCCGGTCGCATCGCGCTGGCGCGGCTGGAGTTCACCGAGGCCCTGAAGGTGACCGAGGGCCTCCAGACCACCGAAGCCCACATGATTCGCGGGCGCGCGTTCTGGTACTCGAACGACGTCGAGCGTGCAGGTGACGAGCTCGAGGGCATGCTGCGCGACCCCGAGGTGAAGGACCCCTGGGCTCGCGAGGTGGTGAAGCTCGCGCGTCGCGGTCAGGGTCGCAAGCCCTTCGCCATCGAGGGCGGTATCGTGGCCGCCATCGACATGCCGCAGGCGGGCTCGCTGCTCATCGTTCCCTGCGAGCTCGACGGCGAGAACATCCTCGCCATGGTGGCCACCGGCGTGGCCGAGCTCACCATCGACGCGGCTTCGCGCAAGGAGCCGGCCTGGGTGAGCCTCCGCTTCGGCGATCGCCTGGAAGTGAAGGACGTCCCCGCCGTCACCCAGGATCTCACCGGTCTCTCACGGCAGCTCGGTGCGCCCATCAAGGCGCTCCTGGGCGTCAACGTGCTCCGGCACATGCACGCCACCTTCGACCGCCGCGCCTCGCAGTTCGTGGTGCGTCGGGAAGACCCGGCCGCGCCCCCCGACGCCACGCGCGTTCCGCTCTACTACATTCGCGGCGGGGGCATGATGCTGCGGGCCGGCGTGGCCAAGGGCGACGCCACCGCCAACCTCCTGGTCGACACCTCGACGCCGTACCCGCTGGCGCTCACCGACGCCGCCTGGAAGAGCGCGGGCGTGAACATCGCGTCGCTCAAGGGCGACCCGGCGCTTCCCCCGAACTACAAGACCGGCCTCGTGCCGCTGCTCCGCGTAGGTGGCATCGAAGTGCCGCAGATCCCCGGCGTTCAAGGGGTCGACCTCAGCGACATCAAGAGCCGCATCGACGTCGATTTCGGCGGCGTCCTGGGCGCCGGTTTCCTCACGCCCTTCCGCGTCACCTTCGGCGACGAAGGCCGCTTCATCTGGCTCGAGGTGGCTCCGCCCGAGGCGCCGCTACCCACCGCGCCCGGCCAAGGCGACGGCCGCCCCTCCGGTGGGCCTCCGATGACGCCCGATCCCGCGCCATCCGCGGCTCCCAGCAGCACCAGCACGCCCAAGAAAGCGGCCCCCGCCGCTGGAGGAAAGCGATGACCGCCATTGCCCGCCTTGCCGTCTATGCCGGCAGCTTCGACCCGGTGACCCTCGGTCACCTCGATCTCATCGAGCGGGCATCGCAGATGTTCAGCGACGTCATCGTCGCCATCGGCTTTCACCCCACGCGCCACCCGCTCTTCAACGCCGAGGAGCGAATGGGTCTGCTGCGCCAGGTGACGACCCCGTTCCCCAACGTCACGGTGGAGTCGTTCAGCGGTCTCCTCATCGACTTCTGTCGCACCAAGAAGGCCGGCGTCATCGTGCGCGGTCTCCGAGCGGCGACCGACTTCGAGTACGAGCTGCAGATCGCCCACGCCAACGCCGACCTCTGCCCGGAGGTCGACACCGTGTTCTTGCCCACCCGCACCAAGCACGGCTTCGTGTCGGCCTCGCTGGTGCGCGAGATCGCCAGCCACGGCGGCGACGTGAGTCGTTACGCGCCGCCGGTGGTGTGCGCGGCGCTCGAGACCAAGTTCGCCAAGAAGGCCTGAGCGGCCTCGGTCGCCGTGGCCAATGACGCGGTGCGCTGGCCGTCCAAGCGTGCAAAGTGCAGGTCTCGTCGAGTATCGTGCGCCGCATGAGCGACGCACGATACTCGACGAGACCTGCAC
>JABFRG010000387.1 GCA_013141295.1 Polyangiaceae bacterium | reverse complement strand
GATCATGGTGGTGTGCGAGTCGGTGCCCACGACCGTGTCGAGGTACGCCTGCTTCTTGTCGTTGGTCATCACCACGCGGGCCAGGTACTCGAGGTTCACCTGGTGCACGATGCCGGTGTCGGGCGGGACGGCCTTGAAGTTGGTGAAGGCCGACTGGCCCCACTTGAGGAAGCGGTAGCGCTCGCCGTTGCGCTCGAACTCGAGCTGCGCGTTGTTGTCGGCTGCCTTGGCGTTGCCGAAGTCGTCGACCATGACCGAGTGGTCGATGACCAGCTCCACCGGCTGCAGCGGGTTGATGCGGGTGGGCTGGCCGCCCATCTTCTTCATGGCGTCGCGCATGGCCGCGAGATCGACCACCGCGGGCACGCCGGTGAAGTCCTGGAGGAGCACGCGGCTGGGGGTGAAGGCGATCTCCTTGTCGGGCTCGGCCTGGGCGTCCCATTTGGCGAGGGCCTCGATGTCGGACTTCTTCACCGTGACGGAGTCTTCCGTGCGGAGAAGGTTCTCGAGGAGCACCTTGAGAGAGAAGGGAAGGCGCGCGGCTTGCGGGATGGCCTTTTCGACCGCGTCGAGGCGGTAAATGGTGAAGGACTTCTCGCCCACCTGGAGTGTCGACTCGCTACCGAAGGAGTTCTTGGACATGGCTCGTGCCTCGCATGAAAGCTGAGATTTGGAGCGCTCTTGTACCAAGAAAATGCCCCAAACTGGGGGTTATTCGCGATGATTTTGCAAAGTGGACGTAGGGCCGCCTGGCGCGCCGGGCCAGTCCTTGCCGGCAAATTCGGCGCTACTTGGGCGGGAGGTCGTAGGGGTTCCACCCGGTGCCCGGAGCGCGTGGCGCGGGTGCGACCGGGGGCTCTACGGGAGGCGAGGGCGCCTGCGCCGCCACGAGCGCACGGGCGGGCTCGCCTTCGAAGTCGGCGGTGCTGGAGCGGACCACTGGCGCGTCGAACTCCACTGGCGGCGCGCGTAGCACGAGCCCCGGCAGCAGGGTGTTGACCAGCGCGAACACCACCAGCGCTCCGTAGAGCTCGGGCTTCAGCGCGTAGCGCTCCTTCAGGATGCCGGCGAGCACGATGGTGAAGACGAGCGTGGGGACCAGCGAGAGCGCCACTCGGGTGGAGTGGCGGAAGGGCTCCTTCAGGGAGATGCGGCGGTGAACCGCGACGGTGACGACGCGCAGCGGAATCGCCAGGACCACGAACGCCAGACCCAGGCCGATGGACCACCAGCCGAAGTCCTCCTTCTCGAGATGAAGCCCTGCCTTGAAGAAGTAGAACGGGATGAAGAAGCTGGCGAACAGCTCCACCCCGTGCTGCAGGCGATCGGACGCCATGGCGGGAAGCTCCTTCCGCAACCGAACGGCGGTGACGCCCACCACGAACGCGCCCACCAGGTAGTACACGCCCAGGCGCTTGGTGATGAACGCGCATACGACCGCGACGATGAGGAGGAACGAGAACTCCGATTTCGGCGCACGCGGCAATACGCGCGTCACGAAGAATCGGAACGCGAAGGGCAGCACTACGAGCATTGCGGCCAGTGCGAGCGTGGACGTTCCCAACGTCACCGCGTCGCCCGACTGCACCGTGAAGAAGAGCACGCCGAGCGCGAGAATCTCGGTGGAGATCGCCTTGTTCTTCACCCAGATCTGGCGCTCGCCGTCGAGGCCGAACGCGGCCAGCGAGTCGAGAATGAAGCCGGTCGACGGCGTAGTGAGCGCGAGGCCGAAGAGCAGGGATGGACGCACGGCCAGGTCGAAAGCCTCGTGCGCACCGTAGGCCGCTCCGGCGAGGAGCATCGACTGGACGAGGAGATTCTCGAGGACGACACGAAGGCCCTTCTTGATCTCCGCGAAGTCGACCTCGAGTCCAGCGAAGAGGAAGAGGGATACGATCCCGAAGGTGGCGAGCAGGGGAACCGTGTCGTCGTGCTCGAATAGCCCTGCTCCCATCCCCAGCGCCGCGCCCATGGCCACGCAGGTGATGGCGCTCGGCAGCCGAAAGCGCTGGAGAACCTTCGGCACCACGAAGAGCCCCACGGCGACGCCCAGGTATTGGAGCTCGAGGTTCATTGCACGGCTCGCGCGATTCTAGCATTGCCTCGGGCGTGGCCGCATACGCAGTTGCGAGCCCGCACGACTGCCGGAAGCCCGCCCGATGGCCTCAAATCACAAAAGGCCGGGCCGCGGGTCGGAGGTCTGGAAGCGCTTGCTCGCCTCGACCCACTGCGCGAGACCTGGCGCGTCGCCGGTGGGAACTTGCACGCGGAAGTGCACGAAGAGATCGCCGGGCCCCTGCGCGCCTTTGATGCCCTTGCCCTTGAGCCGGAGGATGCTCCCGGACGCCGTGAAGGGCGGCACCTTGAGCTGCACGCGCCCATCGCCGGTGGGGACCTCG
This sequence comes from Polyangiaceae bacterium, assembly GCA_013141295.1. Classification (GTDB taxonomy): domain Bacteria; phylum Myxococcota_A; class Polyangia; order Polyangiales; family Polyangiaceae; genus JABFRG01. Next base: position 9,065 of record JABFRG010000387.1, on the reverse strand, counting down.
AGCTTGGTGCCGAAGTACGCCTCGGCGAGGGTCAGCGGCAGGTCGAGGTGAAGGCCCTCGCGATCGCGACGGAAGTACGGGTGCGCGCGAACGCGCACGTGCACCACGAGATCGCCCGGCTCTCCGCCGCCCATGGAGGCTGCGCCGCGGCCCGGTACGTAGAGGCGCGCGCCGTCGTCGGTGCCGGGTTGGACTTCGAGCACCAGCGGGAACGCATCCGGGAGCCCGCGCAGGTCGAGCCGGGTGCCAGCGAGCGCATCGGCGAACTCCACGGTGATCTCCGCTTCGTAGTCGGCACCGCGCACCGCGCTCTTCTTTCGACCCCCGAAGATGTCGCCGAGGACGTCGAATCCGCTCCGGGGGCCGGCGGGAACGGCGTCGTCGGCCACGCTGCGCAGCTTCACGTGGGCGACCTTCACGCTCGTCGCGGCGGGCGGCCGAGCCTGCGCGTGCGCCGGAGCACCGTTGGCCTTGGCGGCGCCGGTCTTGCGCTGGGCCCTCGCCTGTCGCGCGTCGAAGCGGGGTCGCAAGCCCGCCTCGCCGAATTCGTTGTAGAGTGCACGTTTTTCGGGGTCGCAGAGCACGGAGTAGGCGTGGTTCACCGCCTTGAAACGCGCCAGCGCCTTGGGGTCGCCGGGATTCTTGTCGGGGTGCAGGTCCTTGGCGAGCTTTCGGTACGCGCGCTTCAGCACGTCGGCTTCTGCCTCTCGGGGTACGCCCAACACGCCGTAGTAGTCGTCTGCCATCGGGTTCGCTCCGTCCAGGTCACACTGTAGCCGGCTCCTGGAGCCGCCGGTGGCTCGACAGGCGCGGGAGCCCGGAGTTCCCGAATGCGCTCCGGATGTGTGGTGACCGACCGGAGTGGGTCCGGTATCGTCGAGCCATGGCGACCAAGAAGAAGGCACCCGCGAAGAAGAAGGCGGCGGCTCCGGCCAAGAAGAAGGCAGCGCCTCCGGCCAAGAAGAAGGCAGCGCCTCCGGCCAAGAAGAAGGCAGCGCCTCCGGCCAAGAAGAAGGCAGCGCCTCCGGCCAAGAAGAAGGCAGCGCCCGCGGTCGCATCGGCGGACCTCTGGCAGCTCATCGAGGACGCCTGGAACGAAACCGCGCCCGAGCTGGACGCCGCGCGGAAGGCGCCCACCGAGGACAACCTCGAAGATCTCGGCGAGGCCGCAGAGGAGATGCTCTCCGCGCTTCGCGCAAAGTTCGAGCGCCTCGATCAGGCCTCGCTCCTGGCGGTGGACCGCACTCTCGAGCGGGCGCTCTACCAGATCGATCGCCAGGAAGTGCAGGAGGTCACCGACGGTTCCGACGACGGCTTCCTCTACGCGCGCGGCTTCATCGTCGCCATGGGCAAGCGCTTCTACGACGCCGTCGACAAGAACCCCAGCAAGGCCGTGTGCGACGCCGAGCTCGAGGAGATGTGCTACCTGCCGCTCCACGTCTACGAGAAGAAGTTCGGCGAGCTGCCGCGCTCCGGCATCTCCCGCGAGAGCTGCTCCAACGCCGCCGGCTGGTAGCCTTCTGGCTTGCGCGGAGTCCAGCGGAGGCGGCATTCTCTTGCCATGCGCTACGTAGCCCGCCCCACGCCTCTCGACCCCGGTAGTGCTCCGTCCCGGAGCTCCATCGGTGGTCATCCGTTTCTGCCGGCCGACGCGCCGTGGCCGGTGTGCCCCGAGAGCGGAAAGCCCATGGTGCTGTTCTTCCAGCTCGACGTGCCCGAGGGCACCGGCGTTGCGGTGCGACCCGGGAGCCACCTGCTGGTGTTCATGAGCCCGGCGGTGAACGAGATCGACACGTTCGAGCGCGCGAAGAACGGGGCGCCTCTGCCCGACGGCTTCTGGCGCGCACGGCTCCCGCACTTCAAGGTGATGCTGTTCGGCCCCGAGGTCGAGCTCGTGGCCCACCCGGACGAGGACGCGTACCTCGTGCCGCAGCGCCTCGACTTCGCGCCCGAGGCGGAGCCGGACGATCCGTTCCTCTTCATCGGTGGAGAGCCACGCTGGTACCAGGACGCGGAAGCGCATCCGGGGTTCGGGTTCCTGTGCCAGCTCTCGGAGAACTACCCGTTCGCGCGCAAGGCCGAGGCGCCGGTGCAACCGGACACGTTCTCCAAGAAGGCGTACTGTCTCTTCCTCGGCAACGCGGCCTACTTCTTCGCCCGGGAGGCGCCGCGCGATCCCGAAGACGTGTGGATCGCCTTGCAGAACTGAGGTGGCGCTCACGGTCTCGGTGATCATCCCCACCTTCTGCGAGGCGGGTGGCATTGCCGATGCCGTGCGCCGTGCGCAGGAGATCGGGGACGAGGTCATCGTCGTCGACGGCGGCAGCTCCGACGGCACCGCCGAGCTGGCGCGTGCAGCGGGCGCGCGCGTCGTGTCCGCCGCACGCAGTCGTGGCGCGCAGCTTCACGCGGGAGCGAGCGTCGCCGAGGGAAGCGTGTTGCTCTTCCTCCACGCCGACGTGGTCCTGCCGTCCAGTGCCCGCGCGGCGATGGTCGAGGCGCTGGCGGATGACCGCGTCGTGGGGGGCAACTTCTATCTTCGGTTCGTGCCGGGCTCCTTCGCAGCGAGCCTGTTCACCCTGGCCAACCACTGGCGACGCCGCTGGCTTCGCATCTACTACGGCGACTCCGGGCTCTTCGTGCGCCGCGACGTCTACCGTCGGCTCGGCGGATTTCGCGCGCTGCCGGTGCTGGAGGACTACGAGCTGGTTCGACGCCTCGAACGTGCGGGCCGCACCGCCTACCTCCGCGACGTGGTCATCGAGGCCAGCGCGCGTAGGTTCGAAGCGGCGCCGCTGCGCACGCTCGGAGTGTGGACGCTCATCCAGGTGCTGTACTCTGGCTTCGGCGTGCGCCCCGAGCGGCTGGCCAAGCTCTACCGTGATATTCGCGGACGCACCGGGTAACGGGAGCTGATAGGGCACGCGCGCGCGAATTCCATGGACGAACTTCGAAGCATATTTCTCTCGGGTCTGGGGCCATCGCTCTTGGGCGGCGTGGTCGTTGCGGTCTGCGTGGTGGTGCTCGTGCGCCGGATGCGGACGTGCCGTGGTGACCACGACATCGTGGTCATCGGGGGCGGCGCTGCGGGGCTCACTGCCGCGGGCATTGCCGCGAGCTTCGGCGCGAAGACGGTGCTTGTGGATCGCGCGTCGCTGGGTGGCGACTGCACATGGACCGGCTGCGTGCCCAGCAAGGTGCTGCTCAAGGCCGCCAAGGTGGCGCACGAGACGCGGCACGCGAGCCGCTACGGGCTCGCCGACGGGGCAGCGCCGGTGGACTCCCGGCAAGTGCTCGCCCACGTACGGGCGGTGCGGCAGGGCGTGTACGAGGACGCCGACGCGCCGCCGATCTTCGAGGCCATGGGCGTCGCCGTCCGCAAGGGGCGCGCTCGCTTCGCCGATCCGCACACGCTCGTGGTTACCGACGAGGCCGGCGCCTGTGAGCGCATCTCCTCTCGCTACTTCCTCATCGCGACCGGCGCGCGACCTCGCGTGGCCGAAGTGGAGGGCCTCGATGCGGTGGGCTACCTCACCAGTGAGTCGGTCTTCGAGCTCGAGGAGCTTCCGCGGCGCATCCTGGTGCTCGGCGCCGGGCCCATCGGCACCGAGCTCGCGCAGGCGTTCGTGCGGCTCGGCGTCGAAGTGACCGTGGTGCACGACGGCCCGAAGATCCTCCCCAAGGACGACCCCGAGCTCACGGCCATGCTGCGCGATGCGCTCGCGGCGGAGGGGGTTCACTATCGTCCCTCGTCGCGCCTCTCACGTGTGGCGCGCGAGGAAGGCGGCGCCATTCGCGCCGTGGTGGAGGGGGAAGAGGGCGCCACGCACGAGGTTCTGGTGGACGCGATCCTGGTGGCTGCGGGCCGCACGCCCAACATCGAGGATCTGGACCTCCCGCGGGCCGGCATCGCGTTCTCCGCTGCGGGCATCACCGTCGACGCGCGATGCCGAACCAGCGCCGCCCACGTGTACGCGTGCGGCGATGTCACCGGCCGCTACGCGTTCACCCACATGGCGGAGCACATGGCCAAGGTGGCGACTACCCATGCGCTGCTGCGCATCCCCGCCAAGATCGACGCCGCCAACGTCTCCTGGTGCACGTTCACCGATCCCGAGCTGGCGCAGGTGGGGCGTAGCGAAGCGGAGCTGCGCGCGTCGGGCGCCGCGTTCGAGGTGTATCGCTTTCCGTACCGCAAGCTCGACCGCGCCATCGTCGACGGCACGCCGTTGGGGATGATCAAGGTGTTCGCCACCCGCACCACCGGGAAGATCCTGGGCGCCAGCCTGCTCGGCGCGGGAGCCGGCGATCTTGCGTGCGAGCTCGCGCTGGCCATGCGCAACGGCGTTTCGCTCCGGCAGATCGCCGACACCATTCACCCGTATCCGACGCTCGGGCTCGGCGTCCGGCGGGCCGCCGACCAGTGGTACGTCCGCAAGCGCTCGCGGCGGTTCGTGGCGGTGCTCCGCGCGCTCGTCGGCTACCGAGGGATGCTTCGCGACTTCGACCCCGACGAGATCGTCTAGAGTCGCTGCGTCATGGCTTCCACGTCCCGAGCGAGCCCGGCTGCCACCCAGGCGCGGGTCGCTGCGTGCCGGAGCGCCACCAGGCGCAAGACCGTGATCACAGCGGCGACCGCGAACACCACGGGCGCTCCGCCGAAGGGCCCGCCCAGCGAGAGGCCGCTGATCGCCGGCGCGACCCCCAGCGCGTACCAGCCGAACGCGCCGAAGCCCAAAGCGCTTCCCCACGCAACGTGGGCCTTGCGTGCTCGCAGCGGAGCGAGCGCCATGAGACCAGCATACACGGCGAACGTCGCCATGCCTTCGGCGGCCGCGGTCGCCGCGAGGCCCGCGAGGAGCAGGCTGGTGATCCAGAGGAGCTTGGGACGAGGGAGCAAGGACGGCTTTCTCGTGGGGGTACGCGGAGGGTCGCGTACGTTACGCGCGGGGGTGTACCTTCCTCCTGTAACGCGCGCTTCGTCGGCGCGTACCTGTTCGGCGTCGTCTTGCCATGAAGCCATCCCCCCCACTGCACCCCAACACCCTCCGTCCCCGTCTTCCGATGGTCTCGGGCGATGGGGCGTTCTCGCGCCACCTCGCCGAGCACGGGGCAAAGCCCCTGGTCCGAGGCGCGGTCCGGACGCTTCAGGTGAACGTGGGCAAGCTCTGCAATATGGCGTGTCTGCACTGCCACGTGGAGGCGGGGCCCAAGCGCACGGAGATCATGAGCCGCGAAGTGGCCGCGCGGGTGGTCGAGCTCTTGCGCGCCAACCCCGAGGTCGAAGTGCTGGATCTCACCGGCGGCGCCCCGGAGCTCAATCCGAGCTTTCGGTACCTGGTGGTGGAAGCCCGCGCGCTGGGCCGACGCGTCATCGATCGATGCAACCTCACGGTGCTCTTCGAGCCGGAGGCCGCAACGCTGCCCGCGTTTCTGGCGGCGCACCAGGTGGAGATCGTCGCCAGCCTTCCTTGCTACGGACCAGCCAACGTCGACGAGCAGCGCGGTACCGGTGCGTTCGACGGAAGCATCCGCGCGCTGCAGCTCCTCAATGGCCTGGGATACGGGCGCTCGGGCTCGCCGCTCCAGCTCGATCTTGTCTACAACCCGGTGGGTGCGTCGCTGCCTCCGCCCCAGGCGTCGCTCCAGGTGCGGTACAAGGAGGAGCTTCGGGCCCGCTTCGGCATCGAGTTCCACCGCCTCCTCACCATCACGAACATGCCCATCGCGCGCTTCGCGAGGGCGCTCGATCACGGTTCCGGAGCTGGCGCATATCTCGGGCTCCTGATGCAGCACTTCAATGCGGCCACCCTCGACGGCCTCATGTGCAAGACCCTGGTGAGCGTGGGGTGGGACGGTCGCCTCTACGACTGCGACTTCAACCAGATGACCGAGCTTCCGCTGGGGGGTGGGGGACCGCGGCTTCCGCGTACCGTCTTCGACGTCGAACGCCTTCACTCGCTGGAGGGCGCCTCGGTGGGGACGGCTTCGCACTGCTTCGGGTGCACCGCGGGCGCAGGATCGAGCTGCTCCGGCGCACTGCGGTGATGCGAGACCCGCGGCCGATCATCGCCATCCTCGTGAAGGCGCCGCGACCTGGCGACGTGAAGACGCGGCTCGCCGCGGAGATGGGGCACGAACGAGCGGCGCGGCTCGCGCGCGCGTTCTTCGAGGACACGCTGTCCACCGCCGTGGCGGTGACCGATGCGCGCGTCGTCGTCGTCGTGGCCGGTGATCCTGCACTGCTGCCCGCGCTCCCCGCCGAGGTATCGCTCTGGCCCCAGGGTGAGGGTGATCTGGGCGGGCGAATGGAACGCGCGCTCCAGCGGGCGCTCGCAGAGGCGCCTCGCGCCATCGTCATCGGCACCGATGCGCCAGGCCTCCCGGCCGCGCTTCTCGGGTCAGCCGTGCGTGCGACCGATTGCGATGCCGTGCTGGGGCCCGCCGACGATGGTGGGTTCTATCTGCTCGGTGTCGACCGGTGCCCGAGCGGCTTGCTCGACGACCTTCCGTGGAGCTCGGAGAGCACGCTCGCGTGCACCCAGGCGCGCCTCGAAGGTCGCGGCTACCGCGTCCACGTGCTCCCGTCCTGGTTCGACGTCGATACGCCGGCGGACCTGGCCCGCCTTCGGCGATCGCTCGCCGCAGGAGAGATGCGCGCGCCACGTACCCATGCGCTGCTGGGTGAAGACATCGGCTGAAGCGCGCCCCATGGGGACCCCCGCTGCGAGGTCTCCGCGGACCCACCCCATGATCGGCGGGATCGCACCTTCGGCGCCCGGCAATTTCCCGAGAAAACACCGATAGCATCGGCTCGAGGGCGCGGCACGACTCCTGCTGACAGGTAGTCATGAACGCGCATCTTCGAACCGTGTTGGGCCTCGCCCTGGTGGCTTCCTCGTTTCTCGCGTGCGCCGCGGAGACCGGCGAGACCGAGGCCGCCGATCTGAGCCAGGCGGAGTGCAGCGGCACCGCCGATACGACCTTCTGCGATCGCAACGCGCGACAGGGCGCAGACCAGGTGAGCGCGTGCTGGGCCGCGGCCGATGCGCCGTGGACCGCGTACCTGAAGGAGCTCCAGGCCGCGCGCGACGACAAGACGCATCCCGAGCTGGCGAAGTGCGCGGCCGCGGAGAAGGCCAAGGACGGCGCCACGCTTCGCAAGGACTGCGCGACCCGCCACGCTGCCAAGGTGTGCAACGCGCTGCCGGAGGCCATCCTGCGCCTGACCGCGGAGCTTCGCTGCTACTCCGAGAGCCCCGACTACAAGGCGCAGAACGCCCGGTTCGGCGCGATGGAAGCGGCGTACGTCGGCGACGGCGCGCGCTGCTTGGGCCTGTGGGCCAAGAACCAGCTTCTCAATGCCGGTTGCTACCTCTTCCAGTCGCGGCTCTCCAGCGACCAGGGAAGCGCGTCGGCGGCGTGCCTGGCCAAGTGCCCGGCGGCGGGCCCCGGCGGCGTGTGCGTTCCGGCGAAGTACAAGGATGCCCGGGAGCCTGTCCCCTGCGGCGTCGTCGCCGTTCGCGACGGCGTGTGCGACTGCTCCGCGGAGACCAGCGTGTGCGACTACTACCAGGATGGCGTGGACCACCCGGATGGGCTCGCCTTCTGCCCTCCGGGCACCATCGCCACGCCCCACGTGCAGACCGCGGCGAACGGTGGCCCGCCGAAGATGGTGCCCACCTGCGACGTCCCGCCCTGGGCCAACAACCGCTGAAGGGTTGCGTGCGTCCGGATGGCGCGTGTTGGCCCTGCGCGGTCCACTACTCGGCGCCGGTGAAGATGCCTTCCTTGCGCGCGAACCAGTAGAGATGCACGTAGTCGGTGCCGGGCAATACCCAGTGCTCGGTGTCGCCGTCGAACTCCATGTGCTCCTTCCAGTAGTAGTCGTCGGCCGGAACTTCGTAGTAGGGAAACGAGTGGAGCGAGCGAACGCGATCGGAAGTGGTAGGCGCCACTGCCTGGTGCCAGCGTGTGCGCGTCCGTCCGGTTACTGCTCGAAGCAGTAGATGTGCGCGGGCTGGTTGCAAGCCTTGGTGGTGGGGGCGATGACCTTGGCGGTCCATTCCGACGAACTGGAGATGGCGCCGACGCCGCCCAGGTCCCCGACCGCGTCGCTGGTCCAGTCGCGGCACGCGGAGCCGTCGAGAGATCGCTTTCCATCGGAGCCGGTGCCGGTCCAGGCCTCGTCGAAGTTGAAGAGGACCTTGCCCTCCGCCGTGACGTTGGGAAACCACCGCGGGCCGTCCACCGGCGAGGCGCTGGGAAAAGCCTCGGTACCGTCCACCTGGAACCACGGCCCTACCGCAGCCACGTGGTCCTTGGCAGCCACCGTCGACGTCGAGAGCCAGGCGCGAAAGGTGCCGGAGAGTCGCGCTTCTCCGGCTTCGCGATTGCAGATGGCGTCGCCGCTGGAGAGCCCGTCGGCGCCGCCGCCTTCGGCTTTCAGGTTGCCGGTGAGCTGCTTGGTGGTGACGAACATGCGCTTTCGCCCCGGCGTGACGTTGCCATCGCCTGCGCCCGCGTCGCCCGCATCGGTACCCGTGCCCGGGCCGGCCTCCGCGGAGATCGGGAACCCCCCGTCTCCACGATGGCCCAGGTCTTCCGGCACCAGACACCCGAAGCACGGAAGTACGAAGACAATTATGTAGAGTGCACGCATGTCACGGGCTCCCATCAGGGCGCGACGCCTTGAGTAGCTCGTCGAGCGTGCCACCGTACAGGCTCCCGGGGTAGCGCTTGTGGAAGCGAGCGGCCCGCGCCAGCGCTTCGTCCCGGCGCCCGGCGAACGCCAATGCTTGGATCGCCAGGTTCTCCCGTTCCTCCGCCAGCTTCCCGGCGGGAAAACGCGCGGCGTGCTCGTCCGCGGCCCGCAGTGCGTCGACGGCTCGGCCGCGGGCCAGGGCTGCGCGCGCGGTGTCGACCAGGGCTTGCTCTTGCGCCAGCAAGTCGCCCACGGGCGCACTCGCGGTGGTCGCGGGAGCGGCCGGCGCCGTGAACGAGGGCGCGAGGGGCAGGGCGTGGAAATCCACCGAACCGGCGTCGGGGGTGGAGGCGAACGTCGT
>JABFRG010001059.1 GCA_013141295.1 Polyangiaceae bacterium | reverse complement strand
CCTCCGCGAAGCCGAGGAGCTGCTCACCACCGGCCGCACCGATCAGGCCATCGCGCGGCTCACCGAGATCGTCGAGCACCCGCGCTTCAACATCTTCGAGAGCACCGAGCTCGGTCGCGGCGCCCGCTACCTCCTGGGCGACGCGCTGGCCAACGCCGGCATCTACGAGTCGGCCCGCGGCTACCTGCGCAAGGTGGTGGAGCAGCCGGCGGCCTGGCAAGACGCCGCCATCTACGGTCGCCGCGCCTCGCGGAGGCTGGTGGAGATCGCCATTCAAGAGAGCGCCACCGGTGGCCTCGCCAGCCTCACCCAGGGGCAAGACGATCTCAAGGCCGTGCCCGCCAGCGCGCCGGAAGACGTGAAGGGCGAGCTCGCCTACCTGCAGGCGCGCACCAAGGAGATGCAGAAGGACTGGGACGGCGCCATCGCCTCCTACATGCAGGTTACAACCAAATCGCGGCATTGGGCCCAGGCCACCTACCTGGCGGGCCTCATCCACGTGGAGCAGGGCCGCTTCAAGGAAGGCGAAGACCTGTTCTGCAAGGTGGCCGACCCCAAGCGCCAGAACAAGACCACGCCGGTGCTGGCCGACGAGCGCTTCTTCGCGGTGCGCGATCTGGCGCGCCTGGCGCTCGGGCGCGTGGCCCACGAAAAATCGCGCTTCGACGACTCGCGCTACTACTACTACCTGGTGCCCAAGGACTCGGACCGCCTGGCCGAGGCCATCTACGAGGCGGCCACCAGCCGCTACGAGAAGAAGGACTACGACGGCGCCCGAGAGCTCATCGACGAGCTCTACGGCATGAACACGCACCATCGCTACGAAGACGAGGTGCAGATCCTCGACGCGTACATCGATCTCGCGCAGTGCAAGTTCTTCGACGCCGACAAGAAGCTCCGACGCTTCATCGCCCGCTACGAGCCGGTGCGCGACGCCGCCCGGCGCATGCAAGCCTCCGATCGCGGCATGCGCGCGCTCCTCGCGGCGGCCCGCGGTGGCTCCGATGCGGCGGCCTCCGACGCCTCGGCGGTCTCGGTCTCGACCGACGGGCTTCGCGCGGTGGCGGCGCTGGTGCGGGTCGATCCGGCCTGGACGGTAGTGTCGCGGCGCCTGGCGGTTCTCGATCACGAGGCCAGCGGCCTCCGTCTGGCGCGGAGCCAGCTCAAGGATCTCGAAGGAAACATCACCGTGGGCGGCGGCCTCAAGCCCTCCCTCGGCGACTCCCTCGACGCGCCCGATCGAGGCGAAGAGGCCCGCGCCGCCCTCGACGGTCTGCGGCGTTCCATCGAGGAGATCGAAGGCGAGAAGGGCAAGGACGCGAAGACCTTCCGCGCCGAGCTCACGGCCCTCGAAGCGCGCTTTGCTCAGGCTGGCGTGACCGCCCGGGCGCAAGGCGCGGGTGCCCGCAGCAGCGGCACCGACTTGCCAGACCTGGTGAAGAACGACGGCGCCAAGGCCGACGCGCTCCTGAGCGAGCTCGAGGTGGCCCGAAAAGAGCTGGGCACCGCCGAGAGCGCGCTGGCGAAAGACGCGCTGTCGCGCCTGGATCTGCGACTCTCGCGTCTGCTGCGGCGGGCCCGCCTCGGGCGCATCGAGTCGGTGCTCGGCAAGAAGCGCTCGCTCGAGGTGGAGATCGAGGCCATCCAGGCCGGCTATCTTCCGCAAGACGCCGTCGACTCCATCGACCCGGTTCGCTACCTGAAGGACAACGAGGAGTACTGGCCCTTCGAGGGCGACGACTGGGCCGACGAGTTCGTGGGCGGGGAGAAGGTCAAATGAGAGCCCGCTCTCTCGGCTTCGCGCTGGCGCTCGCGCTGGTGGTGGCCTCCGGCTCCGCTGCAGCCCTGCCCGACAAGAAGCCCACCACACCGCCCACCAAGCCGGTGGACCTCACCACCGCCGTGACCCAGGTGAAGCCCGCCGCCGAGCGCACCGTCGAGGGTGGCAGCGGTCCCAAGAAGCGCGCGCCCGGCAGCGGGAGCGCCACCAGCACCGCCACCGGCCCCGGCGGCCGCCCCACCATCAAGGGCCCGAAGATTCCCGAGCCGCTGCGCAAGCAGCTGCAAGCGCAGATGGACGGCCGCATCGAGCGCGACGTGAAGCAGGTGCGCTCGCTCCGCGGCGAGGCCATCAAGCTGCTCACCACGTTCGTCACCGAGACGCCGAAGGAAGCCCGGGAGATGCCCGAGGCGCTCATGCGGCTCGGCGAGCTCAAATGGGAGGTCGAGCGCGAGGCCTTCGTGGAGCGCTTCGCCGCCTGGGAAAAGAAGCCGGTGGACCAGCGCGGACCGCCGCCGGACCCGAACTACGCGGTGGCCCGCGATCTGTTCGCCCGGGTGCTCAAGGACTACCCGTGGTTCCCGCAGTACGATCTCGCGCTCTACGCCGACGGCTTCATGGCCTCGGAGCAGGGCAAGATGGACGAGGCGCTCGAGCGCTTCACCCGCATCCTCAAGGAGTACCCGCAGTCGCGCTTCGTGCCCGACGCGCACATGGCCAAGGCCGAGTCGTACTTCAACGGCAAGTACGACTACGCGGCGGCGCTGGCGGAGTACGAAGAGGTCCTCAAGTTCAAGGACAGCGATCTCTACGGCCTCGCGCTCTTCAAGAGCGCCTGGTGCTTGTGGCGCCTGGGCAAGGGCGACGAAGCGGTGGTGCGCTTCGTCGAGGTGTTCAAGGTCACCGACAAGAAGGGCGGCGTCTCCGGCGTCCAGCAGAAGCAGCTCGACGAGCTCCAGGGCGAGGCCCTCAAGTACCTGGTGGAGGTGTTCACCGAAGACGAGAAGAACACCGCCAACGACATGTACAAGTTCCTCGTCAAGATCGGCGGGGACAAGTTCGCGGGCAAGATCGTCAAGGCGCTGGCCGAGACCTTCTACGAGCAAGCGCACTACGATCGCGGCATCGAGGCCTACGAGCTCTTGCTGAAGCTCGACCCCACCAACCGCGAAGCCGGCAACTGGGTGCTGGCCATCGCCGCCGGCTACGACGCCCTGGAAAACTACCCGCAGCTCAAGGCCACCTACGAGCGCGCCATCGCCGGCTACACCACCGGCGGCACCTGGGCCCGCACCCAGGGCGACCCCAAGATGGTGGAAGAGACCTCGAAGAAGGTCGAAGAGCAGCTGCGCAAGAGCGCCCTCGCCATCCACGCCAAGGCCCAGAAAGACAAGACCAGCCGCGCCGAGTTCGAGGCCGCCGCATCGCTCTATGACGTGTACCTTACACGCTTCAAGGGCGAGCCGCAGAGCTACGACATCATGTACAACCTCGCGGACATCCAGTTCCAGAGGCTCGACAAGAACTCCGAGGCCGCGAACAACTACCTGGCCTCGGCCCGGGCCATGCCCGCCGACGTGGCCGCCAAGGAGCCCGGCAAAGGCCTGCGCCACGACGCGCTCTACAACGCCATGTCGGCCCTCGAGCGGGTGCGCATGGCCGAGATCGAGGCGCGCAAGAAGCAGCCCACCGGCACCTATACCGAGACCGAGACGGATCGGAAGTTCGCCGAGGCGCTCGACCTGTACGCCCAGCTGTACCCGGAAGATCCGGCGCTGCCGAAGCTCTTCTTCCGGCAGGGGCGCCTCTACTACGACAACGGCGTGTACGATCCCGCGGTGCGCATCTTCGGCAGCTTGCTGGAGAAGTTCCCGCGGAGCGAAGAGGCCCTCCCGGCCGGCCAGCTCATTCTCGAGTCGTTCAACAAGTCGAAGAACTACGAGAACATCGAGACCTGGGCCCGGCGCCTGAAGACGGCGCCGTCGTTCCAGACCGCCGAGTCGCAGGCCAAGCTCGACACGCTCATCGTGCAGTCGGTGTTCAAGCAGGGCGAGACCAAGTCGGAGGCCGGCGACCACGCAGGGGCCGCGAAGGCCTATCTGCGCGCGGCCAAGGAGTTCCCGAAGGATCCGCGGGCCGCCCAGGCCTGCGTGAACGCCGAGCTCTCGGCGCAGAAGGCCGGTGATCTCTCGACCCTCAAGGAAGCCGCGCAGCTGGTCACCAGCAAGGACTACCGCGATCGGCCGGAGTCGCCCAGCGGCGCCTGGATCGCAGCCAGCACCTTCCAGGCCATGGGGCTCTTCCAGGACGCCGCCGAGTTCCACGAGGCCATGGCGGGCCTGGCCGACAAGGACCACCCCAACTACCTGAAGCACGAGCACGCCAAGGACGCCGGCTACAACGCGGTGCTGCTCCGCACCACCGTGGGCGACTACGACAAGGCCATCGCGAACGGCAACAAGTACATCGCCGCGCACCAGGGCACGCCGGAGGCCGACGAGGTCTACTTCTACATGGGCCGCGCGCACATGAACGCCGGCCGCCCGAAGGACGCGGTGGAGCTCTTCCGCCGCTTCGTCACGCGCACCCGCTCCAACGACAAACGCGCCCAGGCCTTCGTGCAGATGGCGCTGGCGCAGACCAAGCTGGGCGACAACCGCGGCGCCGACGAGTCGCTGCGCGCCGCCGTGAACCTGGGCAAGCAGCGAGGCAACGATCTGGGCCCCGACGGCAAGTACGCCGCCGCCCGCGCCCGGTACCTCGAGGGCGAGCGCGTGCTGGCGCGCTTCGAGGAGATCAAGATCGACGGCGACGTGAAGCAGCTCTCGGCGCGGCTCAAGCAGAAGGCCGAGCTGCTCAAGCAAGCTGCGGCCATCTTCCTCGACACCGTGTCGATGAACGTGGCCGAGTGGACCACCGCCGCGCTCTACCAGATCGGCCACACCTACGAGACCTTCGCCAAGTCGCTCCGGGACGCGCCGCCGCCGGCGAGCCTTCCGGACGCCGACAAGGAAGCCTACCAGCAGCAGATCGACGAGTTCGTGGTGCCCATCGAAGAGCGCGCCCTCGACGCCTACGAGAACGGCTGGAAGAAGGCAGTGGAGCTCGGCATCTTCAACCAGTGGACCGCCAAGCTGCGGGAGTCGCTGGGGCGCCTCAACGGCGAGCTCTATCCGCCCCTCAAGGAGACCGGCTTCGAGATTCGTTCGCAGGCGGCGTCTCCCCTGCCCGCGCTCATCGAAGCGCCGCGTCGTGGTGGCCCGGCGCCCAAGACCGATGCCAAGGCCAAGCCGGGTGCTCCCGCAGCGCCGGCCAAGGCCGAGGCGACCAAGCCCGACGCCCCCAAGACCGCCACCGCGCCCACCCCTGCTGCCGGCGGCGACAACGCCCTCAAGCCCGACGATGCACTGAAGCCCGACGACGGCCCGACGCCCGCGGCGGCCACGACTGCCAAGCCTGCAGCTCCTGCCAAGCCCGCGGCGCCCAAGCCTCGACCGCAGCCTCCGAAGAAGAAGAAATGAACCGCGCGCTCCTCACGTTCCTCTCTCTGGCGCTCGCCGCTACCGTTGCCTGCGGTGGCGGCGGTGGTCATGGCAGCGGTCCCAAGAACGCCGCCGAGCTCCCGCCCGCCAACCCCGAAGCGGTGGCGAAGATGGTGCAAGGCGTGCAAGCCGCGAAGGAGCCGAAGGGCACCGAGCGAGCCATCGCGCTGCTCAAGGAAGCCGTCACCATCGACCCCAACCTGTGGGAGGCGCACTTCGATCTCGGCGTGGTGCTCGCGGGCAGCGGTGAGACCAAGGCGGCGGAAGCATCGCTCGAGCGAGCCTTCAAGCTCGCGCCGGCGCAAGAAGACGTGGCGGTGGCCCTCGCCGAGGTGCAGCGGCGACGCGGCTCCAGCAAGGACGCCGCCGACACGCTGGGCGAGTTCGTGAAGGCGCACCCCGACGCCGACGGGGCGCGCACGCTCTTCATCACCGTGCTCCGGGACTCCGGGCAGGTGGACCGCGCCATCAAGGAGGCCCGCGAGGTGCTGGCGCGCCGCTCCGGCAACGCCGCGGCGCTCTCGGAGCTGGCCCTGTGTCACCTGGCCAAGGGCGAGCGCGACACCGCCGAGCTCCTGGCCAAGCAGGCCAGCGACGTCGATCCCAAGAGCGCCGTGGCCCATCGCACCATGGGCATGGTGCTCCTCGCGCGCGGCGACGACGCCCTGGCGTTCCAATCGTTCCAGACGGCGTCGAAGGAAGATCCGAAGGACACCACCGCGCGCCTCAACATGGGCACGGTGCTCCTCAAGGCCGGCGCCTACGCCAAGGCCGAGGAGCAGTACCGGGCCATTCTCGCGGTGTCGAAGGAAGACAGCGCCGCCGAAGTGGGCCTCGCCGCCGCCGTACGCGGGCAGGCCGATGCCAAGGCCAAGAACAAGCTCGACGAGGCCAAGGCCATCCTCGAGCGCGTGCTCGGGCGCGAGCCGCACAACGTGGCCGCGCTCTACAACATGGGTGTACTCTACGCCGATTTCTTGAAGCGACCGGCCGAGGCCAAGGGCTACTTCGAGAAGTATCTCTCCGATGCGCCGGACAACGATCCAGCGCGGCCAGAAGCGCAGAAGTACATGACCATGCTCAACGCGTCGTCCAAGGTCGAGGCGCCACCGCCGCCGCCGCCCGACAAGACTCCGCCCGCCAAGGGAGGAAAGTGATGCGCCTTTCGAACGCCAAGCGCAGTTTCGTGTTCCTGATCATCGCGGCGATCACCGCCGTGACGCTCCTCTCGGGCGCCCAGCCCAAGCGGCGTCCGCCGGCCCCGGCCCGGCCCCCCAGGCCTCCCGCCAAGGTGGTCGACGCGGGCTCGGCGGTTCCGGTGAAAGAAGGCGATGCCAGCGGCGCGCCCACCACCGCGGCGGCGGGCGGCAAACCCGAGAACGTCGAGGTCCGGACCGTCGACGGCGGCGCCAAGGTCATGAAGTTCGGCGAGCTCGAGATCGAGACGCGCCTCAAGAGCCCGCAGCTCGTCTACTTCCTGCGCCGGGTCCGCGCCGAGTTCGCGGCCGGCGACCTCGGTCACCGCACCTTCATGAAAGAGCTCTCCGACACCCGGACCTCGCCGGCGTTCTGAGTTTCAGCGGCAGGCGATCTCGTAGGGCGCCTTGAGGCCCACGCACTTCTGCGGCTGGAAGCACTGGAGCCCGTACTCCACGTGCTGCGCGACGCAGTAGTAGCCGGAGTACGGAGCCAGGATGCTGCAGTAGAAACCGTCGGCCTTGCCGCTGCAGGTATCGGTGGGCGGCGCTTTCGCGTCGGCCTCGTCGGGCCGGGGGCCGGCATCGGGGACGGGCGCCACCGCCTGCTGACTGGATCCGCACGTCTTGCTCACCTTGCTGGTGAGCACCAGGCCGAGCGGCACGGTGATCATGCCCGGCACCGGGAGCGCGACCTCGAACGGCTTCGAGCCGCCCTTGATCCCGGTGAGCGATCCGATGCGGTGGCGCAGCGTCGGGACCGCCTGGTCGGCGGGCATGCCCGGGTTCTTGTCGGCGTAGAGCACCGCGTCGCCCGACACCGGCGCGGCGTCGCCGAGCTTCGCGCGGTACGGGCCATTCCAGTAGATCTTCGGCACGTAGCCCAGGGCATTGACGACGCCCCAGGTGGGCCGCTCCTGGGGCTTCACGTCGACGTAGCTCACGAGCTCCACGTCGATGTCGAGGCAGTCGGCACCGGAGACGTCGACCTTGCCGGTGAGCTCGTACATGACGCCGTAGTTGCCGAAGTCCACCGCCGACGAGTCGGCGAGGCGCAGCACCGCGGGCACCGATTGCTCGGTGGTGCCGATGCGGTAGCCGAAGCTCTGGCCGGCCTTGGTGAAGGCGCCCTGCACCTGACCGCGGACGTGATCGCCGGCGTACATGCCGGAGCTTCGGCCCGCACCGCCGCCCTTGTACCAACCCGGCCAGGCCACGTTGCCCTGGGCCAGGGTGGTCGGGACCGAGGAGGCCGTCGCCTGACGTTGCGCCACCACGTAGGGTGCGAAGCAGCCGCTCGTGGAACGAAGCGAGAGACGACCGTCGACGTACACGCCGCCGCCGCCGTTGGCCGCGCCGAGCTGCACGTACTGCTTGGCCGGCACCGAGACCGAGCGCGGCGCCGGAGAGCCGAAGAAGTGGTCGCGGGCGGCCGCCGCCGATACGAAGGAGGGACTTCGCAGCTGGGCCCATGCCCCGGCGTCGACGGATCCGGTGATCTCGATGGTGGTCGCGGTGTCGGACACCACCCCCAGCGCCACGTAGCCGGGCACCTTCATGATGTGTGCAACATACACTTCTGCGCTGCGCACGTAGCCAGCGGGGCACGAAGCGTCGAGCGACGCCGAGCCCACCATGGTCGCCTTGGGAGCCGCGGCCAGCCCGCCGAAGGTCGCGGTGTCGGCCCGGGAGCCGCCGGAGAGCGAGCCGGGCAGCACGGTCGCAGCCAGGATGCCGTAGCCGGTGATGGTCTCCGGGTTGTTGCTGGCGAACAGTCGCGCACCGCTGGGCGCCACCGCGATGGAACGGAGCTCGCCTTGGGTGGGCAACGCGGTCTGCGCTTGCGACACACCGCCGAGGTCGGCGTCGGCGGTCTCCTCGGGCGACGCGCTGCATGCGAGGGGAAAAAGGGCGACGAGAGGGAGGCCGAGGCGAGCTGCGAGGTGCATGATTGGACTCCCAGCAAACGCCGGGCCCACCCGCGGCGCCCACGATTGCTCGTGTTTTCCGCGATCCCCGCGCGCTCGAGGTGGGGCTCTTCACTGGGATCTCGTCGTTCCCACCCGAGAAGCGAGCCGACTTGCGCCCGGAACACGTTCTGGTACGTGGCCCCCAGCGCATGTCGGTCGTCGTCCTCTTCGTCGTCCTCTTCGGTTTGCTCGTGGCGACGCGCGTCGCCGGGCAAAAGAACCGGCTCGCGCTCACTGCCTACCGGCGCGCGGAGCTGGCCAAGGCATGCCTCGAAGAGGGCGTGGCCCCCGACGAGGTCGACGCGCTGGTGACCCAGAAGCGCGACGCGGAGCTGCTCTCGCTCTACCGGCGCTTCGCCACCCGCCGTCAGCTCGGCCAGGGCCCGTTTCGCTAGGGGTTGCCGGCCTTCAGCCGGCCATCTCGCGCACGTCGATTTCGTTCACCCTGACGACCTCGGCGAACCGCGTTGCCCAGTCGATGGCCGCGGCCTTCGAGGGCAGATCGAAGATCGCATAGCCGGCGATGAGCTCCTTCGACTCGGTGTAGGGCCCGTCGATCACCGTGCGCTTGCGGCCACTGAAACGAATGCGCGCCCCGTGCCGGGTGCTGGCGAGACCACCGGTGACCTGGAGCACGCCCGCCTTGGTCATCTCGGAGGTGAGCGCCCCCATCTTGGCCATGAGCTCGGGGCTCGGCGGCGCGCCGCTCTCCGAGCGCGAGTCGGCCTGGTGCATGGCCAGAAAGCGCTGCGGCGCCCCCTCGGGCTTGGGCATGCCGAAGTCCCACGCTTCGACCACGGCCCCCACGAAGATGTCCACGTCGCCCAGCACCGCCGCGAACTTGTCGAGCCACGCGAGCGCCTCGTCCCGCGACTTCACGGCGAGCAGCGCGAAGCCCGCCGGCAGCTCCTTCGCATCGGCGAAGGGGCCTTCGGTGAGCGTCCGCTCGCCGTTTCGATAGGAGAGGTGGAAGCGCTGCGAAGAGGGCTTGAGCCCCTCGCCGGAGAGGAACACCTTCTGGGCGGCAGCTTCGCCCATGAGCGCGCCGATGCCCTCCATGACCTCGGGCGACGGCGGCAGGCCCTTTTCCATGTCCTCGGTCATCTTGTGCATCATCATGAAACGCATCGCGTATCTCCTTCGTTCGGGGCGGCATGATGCCGCGATTCCGGAGAGGCGACGAGCGAACACCCCAGCGATCGACACGCCCCCGAACTTTTTTCGTTCGCCGGAAGAATCCTTGTCCGAGCCCAGCCACGGGCTACGCTCGGGCTCACCCGTGAGCACACACGACGACGACTCCCGGATCGCCCTACTCCGACAGCATCTCGGCGAACGCTTCGAAAGGTTCATCGGGGCGCTCGACGCCGAGGCAACGGAGCCGTTGTTCTGGCAGGCGCGCGCACTCGACGAGATCGAGGCCCAGTCGGGCATACGGTTCTCGCGTTCCCCGGCCGAGCTCGCCTCGTTGCTCCGGCCCTTGCTGCCGGTGCCGGCGCGTATGCATCCGGCCGACGTGCCCGACTGGATCACGGTGGACTCCCTCGAGGGCTCGGCCCCGCTGCAGGGTGAGGGAACCGTCACCGGCGGGAAGCGCTGGTACTTCTGCGCCCGCGGCGAGCACTGGGAGCTCTGGGCCGGACGGGCCGCTGGCGCCGATCCCCTGGAGGACGAAGGCGCGCTGGTTCATGAAGAGCCCTACGGTTCCCACAGGTTCGACGCCAGCTACATGCCGCAGGACGAAGCGAGGGCCTTCATCGTCGGGCAGCTCACGCGCTGGAAGGCATCGCTGCTCGACGAAGAGTGAGCCTCGCCCTCCATGTAGGCCATGACGCGACTCTTCGCAGGAAGTGCGGTCAAAGCAGCGCAGCGGGCGGATTTTTGCGAACGGAATATCCTTGGCGGAGTCTACCCGTACGTTACGCTGACTATTCTCGCTAACGCTCGGCCCACGCAAGGAGCCCTCCCTTGAACGCAACGATCGTCGCCTCCGTTGGACAACCTCAGGTGCTCCGCTGCGCAGCGGTCTGGGGTACCACGGTCTTGAGCCTGAAGACGCTGGGTCGCGGGGAGTCGTTCGAGTTCGGCGAGTCCGCCGATGCGGTGCTGCCCATTCCCGAA
Organism: Polyangiaceae bacterium; assembly: GCA_013141295.1. Lineage (GTDB taxonomy): Bacteria > Myxococcota_A > Polyangia > Polyangiales > Polyangiaceae > JABFRG01. The sequence continues at coordinate 924 of JABFRG010001059.1, read as the reverse complement.
GGCCTCGCCATGGCGGCGGCGCCGCTGCGTGCGGTCCCCGGCGGCTGGATGCTCGACGCGCGGGGCGCGGTGGGCGGCCTGCTCACGCTCCGCGGTCGCGCGGAGGATCCGGCGCAGCTGGGCGGAACCGGCGCGCCGGTGCCGATCATGCCGGGCGACTACGGCCTGGTGCAGTACGGCCTGTTCTCGGTGTTCTTCCAGTACACCTCGCCCCCGCAGAAGCTGGGCGGCAACTGGGTACCCGAGGTGCTGGGCATCCTGACGCTGGTGGCGAGCGCGCTGCTGCACGTGGGCGTGCTCGGCCTCCTGCGAACCCTCATGACGCCGGACCCGCTCCCCAAGCCGCTCGAGCTCACGAACCCCGACGAGCTCGCCGCCCGCTTCGGCCTCCACCGCCCGATTCTCAGCGAGCCCACGCCGCCGGAGCCCAGCGCAGCCAACGACAACGGCGGCGGCAAGGGCGTGAAGGACCCGGGCGCGCAGGACAAGAAGCCCCAGGGTGGCGGCCAGAAGATTCAGGGCAAAGAGGGCAAGCTCGGCCTGAATAAAGATGCAGATCACACGGAAATTCCCGGCGAGATCAAGCCCACCACCCACTACGGCGGCATGGCCGAGGTGCTCGATGGCGAGACCGGCAAGGAGATCCAGCAGACGCTGAAGTCCATCCAGACCGTGGGTCAGGCGCTCTCCGGCCTCAACTCCAAGGACCTGGTGCTCGGCGGCGGCCCCGGCACGGCGCTCAAGGGCGTCGGTGGCGGCGGCGGTGGCAACGGGCCCGGCGTGGCGTTCGGCTCGGGTACGCTGCCAACCGGTTGGGGCGCCGGCGCGGGTGGCGGCTACGGCGCAGGTGGCGGCGGCCCCGGTGGCCGTGGTTCCGGCGGACACGGAAACGGCGGAAACGGAAACGGCAACGGGTCCGGCAAC
>JABFRG010000241.1 GCA_013141295.1 Polyangiaceae bacterium | reverse complement strand
GCGCCGGGATGGATCGTCCTCGCTCGAGGTTTCGACCGCGTCCTCCACATCGAGCTGGGCATGGCGCTGGCGCTCGAAAAGATATGATCAATGAACAGCACGAGCGCGCGTACGCTGACGACCACGACCACGTGGCACGAGCACGAGCACGAGCACGAGCACGAAAACGAGCGCTGGCCGCGCGTGATAGTCTTGGCGTCTGCGAGCTCACGCATTCGCACCGTGGCCCTGGTCTTGGCGTCTGCGAGGTCGTGGCCCGTGCTCGTGATCGTGACGCGTGCTCGTCAGCGCGCTCGTGCGCGCGCGCGGGGACGATATGGGCAGACATCGCAGCCAGGACGCCACTGCGCGCGCTTCAGAGCTCGAGGCCGTCGCTTCTTGAGCCCGGCCTGCCGGGGCGGACACGGGGCGGGTGCGAGGTGCCGAGCTGGGCACGCAAAACGCTTTCAGGAGTTGCGGGCCAATGGCGGGGTGTGACGAGCCCAAGGGCAAGCGATTGCGGGAGGGGCTGAGGCGACATACTTGCCCGCTGCGCGCAGCGAGCCTCAGGCGCCGAGCGTGCGCGAGAGCCCAACCGGGGGTGCATCGGTGGGGGCGCCGACGTCGAGCCAGGCCCGAAGCTCGCTCGTGTCCATGTCGAGGCGCGCGAAGCCGGTGACGATGAGATCGCCGAGCGCGGAAGAGAGCGCCGCCTCCACGTCGGCCGCGTTCGGCGCGCCGTGCTCGGCGAACACCGGGTCGACGAAGTTCTCGTCGATGGTCTCCTGGCGCCACACCCGCAGGTTCAGGAACGCAAGCGGGAGGAGCCAGGGCGACAGCGCGCGACGCTCGTCGGCCGGAAGCGAAGCCAGGTGCGCCCAGCCGATGCGGCCGTGGTCCACCTCGTCGGCCAAAAGCTCACGCAGCCCCCACTGGGCCGTCGAACCCGTTGCATGATGCATGCATAGCTCCAGGTAGGCGGCGGCGGTGGTCTCGTTGAGAATGCATTGCCCCACCACGTGCAGCGTGCTCCGCACGGCGGGGCTGGCGCCCTCGAGCCGTGGCACCACCAACGGCAGCCGTTCCGGCGCCGGTACCTCGCGGCCGGCGTACCGACTGGCGACCACCCGCGAGAGCTCGGCGTGCCGGTGCTCGTCGTCGATGGCCCGGTGCGCCAGCGCCACCAGCTCGGCGCTCGCGTCGCGTGCGCGCAGCGCATCTTCGATCACCTCGAAGGAGTCCGCCACGCGCCGCTCCATGGCCGCGCGCACCCGCCACACCGCGGCCAGGGTCTCGCGGGTAGCCTGCGGAAGCGCCTCGAGGCGGGCATCCTCCGCCGGCATCGGTCGTGAGGTGAGCGCCCCGTGGTACCGGCCGTCCTTGCGATGCTCGCTCACGGAAGCTTCTCCCATGTGCCGCCACCCTTGCCGTCGTCCACGCACCTCGCGCCTCCGCGAAACTGACCGAGGCACGAGCAGGTTCCGGCCGGCGTCGCGTTGGACGAAGCCGTCGGGGGCGGGCATACCCACGCGCCGCCGCGGCAATTGGGATAGTAGAATGTCGCGGGCGCAACAAGGCAGCCATCGGCCTGAACGGGGAGGCACGGGCCGACGGTGTTGATGCGCACTTCCTCGCACGCGTTGCCGGGGTCGACGCACGGGGGAAGCGGCGGCGTCAGCACGGTGTTGTTGCCCTTGGTGGTGGGCCAGGGCACGTCGCAGAAGGCCGCGGCGATGGCATCGGGCGGCGCCGCGTCGGCGGTGGGCGTAGCCGTGCCGCTCGAACCCGCGTTGCTGCTCCCCGACGATTGCGCGGTACCCGGCGCATCGCCGGGCCCCGAGGCCAAGCCGCCGCAACCGGCGCTCGCGCCGAGGTTGATGCCCACCACGACGATGGTGTGAAAGAGGCGGCTCGTGCTGGTGGAAGCTGTCATGCCTCCAGGATTGCCCCGATGGGGCCGTGCGAAAACACGCAGCTGCGCACGGCGCCCGTGCAGGAATCCACCGGCAGTCGTCGGGGAAGCCTCCGCCTCGCCCATGACGAAGAACACGGTCGTGGACGTGGTGATTGCCGGTGGCGGACCCACCGGGATGATGCTGGCCGCCGAGCTCGCCCTCGCGAAGATCGACGTCGCCATCGTCGAGCGGCGCGCTACCCAGGCGCTCGAAGGCTCGCGCGCGGGTGGTCTGCACGCGCGCACCCTCGAGGTGCTCGATCAGCGCGGCGTGGCGGACCGCTTCCTCTCTCAGGGGCAGATCGCGCAGGTGGCGGGCTTCGCGACGATCCCGCTCGACATTTCCGACTTCCCCACGCGTCACGCCTATGGGCTCGCGCTGTGGCAAGACCGCATCGAACGCATTCTCGCCGACTGGGTGTCGGAGCTCGGGGTCGAGACGCACCGCGGATGCGAAGTCACCGACTTTTCCCAGGACGACACCGGCGTCGACGTGGAGCTCGAAGGCGGCAGCTCCGTGCGCGCGAGCTACCTCGTCGGCTGCGATGGCGGGCGCAGCACGGTGCGCAAGCGCGCGGGGATCGCCTTCCCGGGATGGGACGCGTCGGTCAGCTACCTCATCGCCGAGGTGGCCATGATCGGCGAGCCGCCGGTGGGCATGCGTCGCGACGACCGCGGGGTACACGGGATCGGCAAGCTCGAAGGCGGCCGCTTCCGGGTGGTGGCGGTGGAGCCGCGGGTGGAACGTGGGGAGACGCCCACGCACGACGAGCTCCGCGCCTCGCTGACCGCCACCTACGGCACCGACTACGGCGTCCACGACGTCACGTGGATCTCGCGCTTCAGCGATGCGGCGCGCCAAGCCGCCACCTATCGCAACCAGCGGGTGCTCCTGGCGGGCGACGCGGCGCACGTGCATGCGCCGGCCGGCGGGCAGGGGCTCAACATCGGCGTGCAAGACGCAGTGAACCTCGGTTGGAAGCTGGCGCAGGTGGTCCGCGGGATCTCCGCCGACTCCCTGCTCGACACCTACGAAGCCGAGCGGCACCCGATCGCCAAGCGCGTGCTCGCGACGACCCTCGCGCAAACGGCGCTCGGCCGTGGCGACGACCGCACCAACGCGCTGCGCGAGGCCATGGCCGATCTCTTGAAGATGGATGAGCCGCGTAAGCGCTACGCCGGCATGATGTCGGGGCTCGACGTGCACTACGATCTCGGGCCGGGGCACCCGCTCTTGGGGCGCCGCATGCCGGATCTCGACGTGATGACGGCGAGCGGTGCACGTCGGGTGTTCGAGCTCCTGCACGCAGCGAGACCGGTGCTCCTCAGCCTCGGCGCCTCCCTCGACATCGGGACCTGGCTCGATACCGTCGACCGAGAATGTGTACAGTACACCGGATCCTGGGAGCTTCCGGTGATTGGTGCGGTGGAGGCGCCGACCGCGGTCCTCGTTCGGCCGGACGGCTACGTGGCCTGGGTCGGACGCGGCACCGACGAAGGCCTGCGTGAGGCCCTCGCGAAGTGGTTCGGTGCCGGTTACCCTGCTCCTCGATGATCAGGATCCGCGCGCGTCTTCTCCTGAGCTTCGCGATCGCCTGCGCGGCGCCTCCGCCCGCAAGTCCGACGGTGGTCACGGTGTCGCCGCCCCGCTGCGGAGCTGCCCGCTAGCTCGAACGTGTACCTTTATGCCCGCGACGACGTCGACTTCCGGGTGGTGGTCGAGGTGATCGACGCCATTCGCCAGGCCGCACAGGACGACGCGGCGGCCGAGCCCGACGCACGCCCCCGCGCGCTCTCCTTTCACTTCGCGCCGCAGAGCGACTTCGGCCCCGAGCAGCCGCGCGAGGCTGCAGACCCGCTCGCGTCGGCGTCGGTGCCGTTCGACATGGGCGCCGCCCGTACGGCGATCTCGGCCGTGGACGTACAATCGTGCAAGCGCGCAGACGGGCCGCTGGGGAGCGGCCGCGTGAAGATCGCCTTCGCGAGCCGCGGCGCAGTCGAGAGCGTGGCGCTCATGGCCGGCCCCTTCAAGGGCAGCTCGGTGGAGGCCTGCATTCTGAGCAAATACGGCGCGGTCCACATACTTCCCTTCACCGGACAGTCGGTGGAAGTGAGCAAGTCCTTCTCACTCCAGTGACCGGTGCCAATCACGCCGAACCTCTCCAACGCTCACGGCCCAGGAGCTCGATGCCATCGCGCTCGACGCGCCCCAGGTCGCGGTGCACTTCAAGTCGGTGGCGGGCGTCGGGCCGCTCACGTATCTGACCGCGTGGCGCATGCGACTCGCCGAGCGGCGCACGAACCGCGCGCCGGCGTACATACCCTACCCCGTCGTGGAACGAGCCGCCGAGCAGTGCTACGATCCCTCTGATGAACGCCGCAGCTCGAAAGGCCGCCAGAGCGAGCTGGCAGGTGGTCGTTCGGCGGAACGCTCCGGCCGCGACCGAGGAGGCGGACGACTGCGCCTTCTGGCTCCGGATCCCGATCGACGAACGGGCCGCCGCTACCTGGGAGCTTAGCCGGGAAGTATTCGCGCTGGCCGAGCTGAACGGCGGCGCCTTCGATGCAGATACGGGACTGCGCATGGAGCCTGGAGCGCTGGATGAACGAAGACTTCCTCGAACTGCTTTCCGCGTTTCTCGCCGCTGAGGTCCGCTTCTTGGTGATCGGCGCCTATGCGGTGGGCGTGCACGGTCGACCCCGTGCCACGAAGGACATCGACATCTGGATCGAAGCGAGCACCGACAACGCGGTACGGGTGATAGCCGCGTTGCGCGACTTCGGGGCTCCCATGGGTGATCTGGTAGCCTCCGACTTCGAGGTGCCGGGCACCGGCTTCAAGATGGGCATTCCACCGCGGCGCATCGACGTCTTGACCAAGATTGAAGGGATCACCTTCGAGCAGGCCTGGCCCAATCGTCAAGACGCTGCGTTCTCGGCAGACATTCGATGTCCGGTCATCGGCTTTCGTGACCTCCTCACCAACAAGCGGGCCGCCGGGAGACCGCAGGAGCTCGCCGACGTGCCGGCGCTCGAAGCCATCGAGCGAGCGCGTACGTCGGGGTGACCGCAGTTGACAGGCGCACGCGGCCTTGGTTGGGTGCAGAAGCATGCAAGATGGTCCTGGAGGCTTTGACGACCGCTACCTGGTCGGTCGCGTCGTCGGGCGCGGAGGGGTCGGCGTGGTCTACCGGGCCACGGACCGGGCTTCCGGTCGCGACGTCGCGCTCAAGGTTCTCTCCGCTGTCGACCCTGGACAGGAGGATCGCTTTCAGCGCGAAGTCGCAGCGCTCAAGGCACTGCGTCACCCGCACATCGTCCGGGTGCTCGATGTGGGGCGTGGCAACGCTCACGGGCAGTTCTTCATCGCGATGGATCTGCTTCGGGGAAAGACGTTGGCGGAGCTCTGCAAGGAAGGCCCGCTCGCACCTTCCCGTGCCGTTCGGCTCGCGCTTCAACTGCTATCGGCGCTGGAGCGGGCGCATGATTTGGGCATCATTCATCGGGACCTCAAGCCGGGGAACCTGTTCGTGGTGAACGCCGGGGCGACCGACGAGACGCTCAAGATCCTCGACTTCGGGCTCGCTCGCGCGATCGATGCTCCGTCCCTCACCAAGACCGGCGAGATCCTCGGGACACCAGCCTACATGGCGCCGGAGCAGGCTCGTGGGCAGCGCGTGGACGCTCGCACCGACGTGTATGGGGCAGGCGGATGCTTGTATGCAGCATTGGCGGGGCGGGGCCCGATTCACGGGGAGCCACCGATGCGCCAGGTGGTCCGAGCCATGGCCGGTGACACCACGCCGCTGCTCGAGGTGGCGCCGAGGGTGCCCGAGGGGCTGGCGGCGCTCGTGGCTAGGGCCATGAACGTGGAGCCGGCGGCGCGCTTCGCATCCGCTGCAGCAATGCGGGAGGCGCTCGCCACGTGGCGCGCGGAAGGGTCGGCTCCGCCAGCCGGATCACGCGTCCTCCGCGGCACCATGGCCATCGGCCTTGCGATCGCCGCGAGTGCCAGTGGCTATGTCGCGATAGCGCGGCTCACGCGACGGGCGCCGCCCCACGCGGCCAGCGCACGCGTTGTTCAGATAGAGGCGCCCACCCCGGAGCCGAGCATCGCGCCGCTGCTTCCACCGCGAATCGAGCCCACCGCACGGGCGACCTCTTCGGTCCGCGGTCCTGGCCGTACCGCCCCGGCCAGTACCTTCCCGCCCTGCTCGCGCGACGCAGACTGCGGCGAGCTCGAGAAGTGCTACCCGGGCGGGTGCTCCTGCATCTCCGGTGTCCTTCGTTGTGGAACGCATTGCCGGCGGGCGGGCACCACGCACGCGGACTGCGGCTGCTCTGCGTGCAAGCCAAACGAGATGTGCACCGTCTCGTCGGACGGTCCGCCCCGATGCCGCCCGTGCCCCGCCGCCGCGCCTTGCTCTGGCGACTAGCACCCTCCGGAGATGCCTCGAACCGATCCAGGTGAGCGCTCAGCTGCGGGTGTCGTTGGCGGCGTGCGAGGGGCGGCGGCCGGCCTTGGGGCGCTTGCTGCGACCGACGGGCATCGGCTCTTCGCCCGGCGCGAAGGCCAGGCGCACGGGGCTCGGCGTGAGGGCGGGCTCGGCAGCGGCCATGGCTTCGTAGGGGCCGCGGCCGACGATGCCGTGCACTTCAAGTCGGTGGCCCGGGTTGCGCCGCTCACGTACCTTACCGCGTGCCGCATGCGCCTTGCCGAGCGGGCACTTCGCGAGGACGGCCCGTCCATCTTCGAGCTTGCCGCATCCCTGGGCTACGCCTCGGAGAGCGCGCTCAGCCACGCGTTCAAGCGGGGCACCGGCGACTCTCCACGCACCTACCGCACGACCGCCCGCTGAGCCGTGCGACGGCAACTATCCGACGGTGGGCGCCGCATCAAGGCCGCGTCTGGTCTATGCGCTCTGGATACGCATCGAGACGACGACGTCGAGGGCACTGCAGCAACGCAGGCGCGGGTCGCTGCCGAAGCCCGCCGTGGGTTCATCCGCCAACCGCGGAACGAGATGCCAGCTTCCGAGCTGGAAGGGCTTCGTGACACCCGTTTCGTTGCCGTTCGGGAGCCCGCGGAGTACCCACCCATCGGTCCCCAGCACCGCGACCACAGTCTGCAGGAAGAGGGCGCGTGAGAGCATGTTTGCAGGAATGGGCGGTACGAAGGTCAGCTCCAGCGCGTCGCCACCGGCGCCTTCGCTCCGAACCAAACCGCCAGAGGGAGGCAGCCTCGCAACGATGGTCGCCAGGTCGCCCAGGGCCGCCGTTTTGGCGAGGGCCTGGTGGAGAGCTCGAAGGGCCGCGCTCCGGGCCTGCGCGTCCGCCGGCGCGCTGAGCCAATCGGGCATTCGTTCGAACCAGCCGAGGACGCCGCTTCGGAGCGTGTGCACCCATTGACCGAATATCCAGTATTCGTCGCCTTGGGCGCCCTCGCGCCTCGGCCCCCGTCCGAAGCGCGCGGCGAGCGCCACATCGATGGCTGACTTCTCGGGGCACACCAGCGAGAACGCAACGACTCTCCGCTCGCGGAGCCATGCCACGGTCGGTGCGACACTGGCGCTCCCGAGGCTCGGCTCGAGTGCGTAGCGGATCGCGAGCCGCTGTTTCGCGATCCAATCCACCATCCGCGGCGCGAGGATGATCGTACCGTTGCTGCCTGCCGCCACGACGGAGTCTTCGAGGGCGAGGCCCAGCGCGTCGAGGAGCGCGCCCACGGTACGCGGCGGGGTCTCCGGCTCGACGAGTGCGTGCACGATGGACTTGGCCGACAGCCTAAGAGAAGCAGGCGCGGCTGGTGCTGCAGGGACCGCGGCTGGTGCTGCAGGGACCGCGGCCGGTGCGCCCCCGGAGAGCTGCGCAACGAGGGCCACCGCGTCGACGTCGCACGTCACCAGGATCAGCCGGTTGGTCGCCGCCGGCTTCCCGTGAGCGCCGGCAAAAGTGCAGTTGATGAACGTAGTGCCCGAGAGATCATGGCCGGTCCAGTCGGTGCCCGTGAAGTCGCAGTTGATGAATGACGCATCGACGCTCGTCTGGGGCTTGGAGAACTTGGCGAAGGTCGCGTCGCGAAAGGTGCAGTCCCGGAACTCCGCACCGTCGAAGACGGTGCTTCCAAAGATGACGCCGTCGAACACGGAGCGGTCTACGCGGGCGCCACGGAACGAACAGTCCGCCATGTCGGAGGCGGTGAAGCGGGTACCTTCCACCTCGGCTTCGTCCAGCGCGACGTCGCGCAGGGAGGTGTTGGTGAGCGCACAGCGGCGGATAGAGGCTTGTGCCAATATCGATCCGTCGAGATTCGCGTCGCTGAAGACAACCTCCTCGAAGTGGGCGTGCCGGAGGTTGACCTGCGAGAGCGTCACGTTCGTGAGATCGCTCTGGATGATGCTCGCGAACGACCACTCGACGCCTTCGTACCACTCGTTGCGCAAGCGTTCGCGACGGAGGACGATCTGCCCGTCGCCCCTCGCGCCGCGTTCGAGCCATGCGCGGTGCGCGGCCATTGCCACGTCGCTCACGGTACGAGCCGCGTGGCGCTGGAGGAACGTCTTCAGCCGGGTGTATTCGTCCAACACCCACGATTGACTCGGCCGCGGGCCGCTCACCGGCCTCGTCTTGTCCTGTACGAGGAACTTGAAGATCTCCATCAAGCACGTGATCGCATCCCAAATCTCGCGCACGACGGCGTCCGAGCCGGGGTCCGCGTGCGCGGCGGGGGGCGCGTCTGCCGTCCGCGCGACCGCCTTGTCGTACGCGCGAAGAAGGTCCTCCGGCGTGAGGATCGCCGAGGTCGAGCCGCCGAGATTGGAGCGCCCCTGGTATCTCGTCCTCGGGTCGCCCTGGGCCGTGAACTCGAAGACGCGGGTGGCGCCGCAGTGACGACAGGTGCCGCGGCCGCGCCACCGACCCTCCGCGGGCTCGAAAGAAGCTGGCTCCCGATCGCACTTGCCGCAGTAGCCACACGGTTGCAGCGCGGCAACGAACTGCATCTCCCGGATCGTGCGTGCCGGCGCCGAAGGAGCGAACGGCGTTTCGGAGGCGGGCGCTCCCGTTGTCGCGGGCGTAGCTGGGGTTGCCGTTGTCGCGGGCGTTGCGACCATCGCGACCGTCGCGGGCGTTGCCGTTGTCGCGGGCGTTGCGACCATCGCGACCGTCGCGGGCGCGGTGGGTACGGGCGCCGGCGCTCCGGCGGGCGCATCGGCGCCCATGCCGATGGCGATGCCGAGCTTCGCGCGGAGCCGATGATGCGCCGGGCTCACCGCGAAGAGGGTGAGATGTCCGATGGTGACCTCATTCTGCTTTTCGCGCACGAGGATCTGACGCGCGACGAGAGGCTCGCCACACGCGAGCATCCCGGCGCGCGCGCGGGTCAACATCATCCCGACTCTCCACAGCTGAATCTCTTGCGTGACAGTCACCCCGAGCTCTTTGGGAAGGGGCCTGTCGCTCACCTGATCCAAGCGGTGGGCGGGGAAGCGAAGGGCTGTAGCGGCACGACCGGCGAAGAAGAGACGCTCGCGAAGTGTTCGGTTTTGCCACACCTGGTCGAGGTCCTCCCGGTCCCCAAGCGGTGGCGCGCCGTCCTTCGGGAGGTCGCTCGCCGGCGCGCCGAGGAGCTCCGCGGCCCACGCCAGTGTGACCATGTCGATGGCGCCATCGGTTGCGGGCTCGAGGTCGAGCCTCGGCAAGAGCGGTGCGAGCGCATCGCCGACCGCGGGATTCTCCAGTGGGTGGCGGAGCAGCGCCCAGCCATCGGCCTCGAGGCTTCGCCCCGGGACGCGCAGCGGCAGCCTTCGCGGGGCGTAGTCTTCGTAGAGCTCGCGCGCCGCGCCCGCGAGGGCATCGAGCGACGCGAGCACCGACGCGGCGCAGAAGGCCGCATCCACTTCACGGCGGTGCACGTGGATGCGGAAGAGACTCTCATAGATTGGCGGGGCCTCGGGTACGAGGCGAGCAGCGAAAATCCACGCGAGGATCGCATCGTCCAGGCGGCCCTCCCGCTCGCACGTGAGGGCTCGTTTAATGCGCTCTCGCAGGTCCACGTCGGTGATGCTACGATTTCTCCCTCGATGGGGCGTCAGGTTTTCACCGTTCGTGGTCGCGTCGCTTGGCCCGACGGCGCCCCCGTCGCGGACGCCTACGTTGCCGTCGTCGACGCCGACCCCGACCTCGACGACTTGATCGGCGCCGGTGCCGTGGCGAGCGACGGGTCGTTCCGCCTCTCGTTCACCGCGGAGGCCTTCAACCAGGAGGCGAGCGAAGCCGAGACGACGCCCGATCTCTATCTCGTCGTTTCGCGTCCATCGTGGCTCGCCGGTCCTGGTAGCACCGCCCTCCAGCCGGTCCTGCGTCACGACGTTGGCAAGCTCGCGTTTGCGAGCGCCGCCCGCGAGGAAGACCTGGGCACCATCGTCGTCGCTCCACCAACGGTAGCGTTTCTGCCTGGTGCGCCGTTGCGCGTGGCCCCAGGGCGGGGGAAGATCGTGAAGCGCCTCCGCCTCGACGAGGAGATCGTCGACCTCGCTGTCCGCGAGATCGCCCCCCTCGTCGAGCACTTGACCGGATGGTCCAACCTCCGCGACGGCGTGGAGCTCCGCATCGTCGACGCCTACCGCGACGAGCTGCGCGCGCGCATCCAGCAGGAGCTCGGTGGTCATGCTCTGGACAGCACACAACTGGCCCTTATCGAGACGGCGATGAGCCATTGCGACGCCACGGTTGTCGCGTCGTGGCACCCCGAGGAGAGGGTCGTACTGTTGAACCGAACGCTCATCGAGGAGCAGGGGTTCGACTACCTCAAAGTGACGATCGGACACGAGCTCGTGCACGTGGGCCAAACGCGCGTGCTGCCGTCACTCGCCGCGCGGCTCCGACGCGCGCGCGTCGAGCGACTGGAAACGGTCCTCGCAGGTCGGAGTTTGCCGCGGGCCCGGATGCGAGATGCGGTGCAGCTCCTCACGAACATCGAGGGCTATGCGCACTACATCGAAACGCGCTGGCTGCGGCAAATCTACACCCACACGGCCCACCTACCGCGTCCCACCTCCGAGGCCGACGCCTACTTCCGGAATCTCGCCGCGCCGGAGACGCCGGCGGCGAGCGACGCTGTGGAGCCCGAGCCCGCTACCATGAGCGTACCGGACATGCTGGACGACCTTTTCGGGAACAAGGCGGCGCAGTACCTGTTCGGCGAGAACTTCTATCGGCTCCGGGCGACCGGCGATCGACCGGCGCCCTTCGACCCCGACCTCCGCTGCGACGAGAGCAATCTCGAGGAAGTGTTGGGCGCGCTCATGCTCTATCGGAGCGAGATGCCGAAGCCCGCGTAGCGTCGTTGAGCGCTCAACTGCGCGTGTCGTTGGCAGCGTGCGAGGGGCGGCGGCCGGCCTTGGGGCGCTTGCTGCGACCGACGGGCATCGGCTCTTCGCCCGGCGCGAAGGCCAGGCGCACGGGGCTCGGCGCAAGCGCAGGCTCGGCCGCGGCCATGGCTTCGTAGGGGCTGCGGCCGACCATGCGGCGGTCGTTCACCAGCTCCGACCAGATGCCGCCGTCGCGGGCCTCGGCCCGGGCGCAATGCCGCGGATCGAAGCGCAGGTCCGCCTCGAAGCGCGCGCCTTCGCCGCCGAGGATCGCATCGGGGGTGCCGCGGTCGGCGA
>JABFRG010000793.1 GCA_013141295.1 Polyangiaceae bacterium | reverse complement strand
TCGGGCTCCTCGTGCCGGCGGCCGCTGCGGCGCGCCGTGATCGCAAGAGCACCCCGCGTCCCGCATTAATTCCCTCAAGTCACGAGAATCCTACGCCTTGTCGCTGCCGCAATGGAGCCACACCCAAGCGCAATGCCTCGCGAAGCAGCGTTGGTAGATCGTCGCCGTCCCGGCGAAAGTGGTCGCTCCCGAGGCGCCCTCCGCTCACCAGCACCGTGTACACCTGGCTGCCATCACGTTCCCCGTCGATCTTGACCAACGTGTGACCGCCCATCCGTCCGATGGCGTCGAGCGCCGCAAGAAGTGAAGCCGACTGCGTCCAAGCGGAGACCGCGCTGGACGCGTCGACCCCAGCTTCGCCCAGCGCGCTGAACATGGCCTCGTCATCCAGTTGGTTCATCTATCCCTCCCACACCTTCAGGATCTCGGTTCCGAGCCGAACCTTCGCCCGCACGAGCCTCTCGAGGAACGCGGCCGAGAAGTACACGTCGATCACCGAGCTCACGTCCGTGGAAAAAATGGGGATGCCCTCGATGGCGTCGCGGCGAAACTCGAGGCTTTGGATGAGCATCACTTCCCCCGACGGGAACAGCACGAACGAAGAGCGCTCCCGATCGACGGCGCCGGGTCGCACGTGCGGACGAAAGAGGAACAAGTCCACGTCATCGGCGACGCGTGCTTCCAGGAAGGTGCCAAAGGGATGCAACAGGTCTTCGATCGCGCTGAGCACCGACCTTCGGCCGCAGAGTACGCTTCCGGTCAGGTACATGATGTCGGCCGGTCCAAGCGGACCGCCGGAAGCGTAATCCACCGTCTCCCGCCAAAGGTTTACGGACCAGCCGTCCGCGGCGCTCGTGGGCCAATCGACCTGGTGCATCGCATGGATCGCGTCCCATCCGGCGTCATCGGTCGATGCGAATTCCGCGCCTTCGCGCGGTGCTCTGAGCTCGTACACAATCACGTGAGACTTCCTCCGCGCCATTCGTGCGTGGTGGGGTCCGGGTATTCCGCAAGATACTGCCTGGCGATCTCGACCGCCTCGAGAAAGTCGGAAAGCGCGAAGCGTACGTCGGTGGAGCTCAGCAACCGTATCTCGATCGCCGCAGCCCCCTGGTCCATGGTCAGCTGGGCCACGGGCTCACCGTCCCACGAGACCTCGACGGTCATACCCTCGTACTCGACGTCACTGAATCTCAGGATCTCGAAGTCTTTGTACTTCATTGCATCAAGCAGCTCTTCGTCATTGTCGGTCAATCGGCGCTGGGAAGGTCGTCGTCTTCGTCGGCGTACGTTAAGGAGAGTACCAGTTGGCCTCCGATGCGCTTGTGCAGCTCGGAGGCCACCGTCGGGACCGCCACGATGCGAGTGTCGTAGTTGGTGAGGAGGGACACGAACAGGTCTCGTTCGGCTTCGGGCAGCTCGTGGCGCTCGACGAACCCGGCGAGCCACTCCACGTCGAACGCATCGTCCAGGGTCAACGATACGCCAATCCCTCCGGGGGCGCGCCGCGAAGGAAACGCCTGGCCATGCGGGTAGTGCGCGAGCAGCTCGTCCATCTGCAGCTTGCCCAGGCGAAGAAACCGCACGCTCACTCGAACCCGCGCGTGTCCCATTGCGTCGCCTTCTTCGATGTTCACGGCCGTCCCGGGCCCGACCAACGCGGTTCGGCGTTCAGCACCCGCAGGCGCTCCGTCAGCTCCGCGAGCGCCTTCCCATCGTTCTGCGTCCGGACGAGTGAGATGGCCCGGCGTAGCGCGTTTCTGGCGCGCGGACCGTCGCCGGCGGCAGCCTCGGCATCCGCAAGCTCGCGCAGCGTCGTTGGCGACGGCGCGTCCTGGGCCAGGAGGCGCGCAAAGCGACGTCGTTCATGGTGAAGGCCCGCGGCCTTAGCGGTCACCACGCCCGTGTGGGTGGCGGCATCGCGGTCTGCCCAGGTGCGCAACAAGGTGGCGAGTTTGCGCCAAGCCCAAAGCTGACGCAACAGCGCCTCGGCGGGCTCGCCGCCAGGCACCACGAGATAGTCCATGAGCACGAACGTGGGCTTCATGGTCACGCCGAGCTCGATTTCCACGGTTAGGCGAAGCTCTCCGATGGCTCCCCTCCGAAGTGCCTGTCGCCTGGCGATGCGGAGCTCTCGGCGCCACTCCCTCTCCCGACCGAGCCTCCGCAGCGTCTCCGCGAGCATGGTGTGCCACCCGTCCGAACGCCGGCGCATCAGCCAACGGAGCTCTCGAAGCAGAAGCTCGTCGGGCGCGGCCCCTACCAAGTGCTCCCCTCTCGCACGCTCCAACTGCAGCACCAGCAACGATCCGGCGTGGCACGACACGGACCAGTCGCCCGCGCGCTGCGCGTCGTCCCGAATCGCCCGGTACTCCGCGAGGGCCGCCGGCAGGTCGCTCTGCAGAAGGCCAAACGCGTCTGCCAGGCGTTTCTCGAATATCTCCGTCATTGATTCACCGCAAAGAAAGATTGCACGTTCTACGGTGTCGTCCTTCCGGCGAGCCGCTTCCAGCAGACGCCGATCGCGAGCAAGCAAGTGCCTGGGTCGATGACGGCCAGCAACCACCACCAGAACCGGCCCGGTGCGTAGGGCAGTATTGCGCATCCGATCGCGAATGCCGCCCCTCCGACGAGCGGTATGAGCGACGCCCTTCTACGAAAGAGCACCCATCGGCCGGCGAGCACCAAGTTTCCCAGGGTGCAAACTGCACCCAAGACGACCAGGATTCCGCCGCATGCCCATCGAACCATGTCGACGCTATTCATGCTCGAGCCGAGGCCTCCGGGCGCGCCATGGCCAGGCGGCTACGCAGGCGCCGGACGACGCGAAGGTCGGCCACCGCGCCCTGGCTGTCAGCTCTCGTCATTGCATACTCATGCAGAGAGTGTACGCGACCATCGCTTCGGTGATGCAGTACGGATTGCACCAGCTAGGCAATCAACACTCCGTGAGCGAGATAGTCGAAGTCAACCGGCCACACTGTTGATGCGTCGGCGAGTGCGGCGCGCAGATCCGTGCGGTCCAGGTTGGAGTTCGCAAGGTTTGCCCCGACAAGTACTGCTCCACGCATGTAGGCACCTGCCGCGTTGGAGTAACGCAGATCAGCATTTGTAAAGTCCGCACCCGCAAATCGTCCGGCGCAGAGTAGCGCGCCGCGGAGCCGCGCCCGAGTGAACCGAGCGCGAGCGGCATTGCATGCGGGAAGGCGCGCATCATCAAGGACCGCGCCTTCCAGGTTGGCATCTTCGAGCCAGGCCGATCGCAGGACAGAACGAGAAAGATCGGCGCCGCGCAAGTCATGGCCCTCCAGAAGTGCGCGGTGCAGGTTGAGGTCGCAGAGCTTGGCTCCTACCAGTGAGTCGGTCGCAACCTCAACGTCGTCACCCGTTTCACACCGAATAGTCAACATCGCCACGTCTCCGGACGAACGGGAATCGCACTAACAAACGATCACGATCACACCTGCACGCTCGCAGCCTCTCAGCTACTTGGGCCGCTCACGTTGAACCTCTTACGCTGGTACAATGGGATCGGGATACTTGAGCAAGGCATCTCGTGCAATTTGGACGACGGTGATCAAATCGGCAACGCGAAAGCGCGGTTCGAACACTGAGGACTCGAATGGCCCCGTCGAGAACGCAATTTCCATCTCTTCGGCTCCTCTTTCCATGTCCAATTGCGCGACAATTTCTCCGAGATACCGAATCTCTACCGCCATCCCAATAAGTGCGTCTGGCGACGAGAACAGTAACTCGTATCCTTCGGGGACCAATTCATTCTCACGAGACGTAGTCATGGTAACCTCGGGTCAAGCACCGTACTGAAGGAGCCATCGGCATTCCAACGCGCGCCGGTTCCGTCGGGCAAGCGATACTCAACGCCACCTCTACTCAGTTGTTTTGGACTGCCATTCTCAAGTATATCCCGAATCGTACTCTCGGCTAAGGCATTCCTTTGCGCGGCGCCACCAATCGGCTGCGGAAATTTGCTGCCGTCGCGCGATGCATGTTTTGCAATAGCGCGCGCAGCTTTTGAGAGTTCACCCCCATTGTGAGGCTTCATCGACTCGGCGAGCAGTTCGTCCGTCGTCTGGCATGCGCCGCCCTCCTCCAATGCTTCAAAGCCCGCCGCCGCCTCGCGTTCTAGCAGCTTTCGAATGGACCCCAGTAGCGCCGGTCCTAGTGCCCGTTCGAGAGCCGGCCCAATTAGGCGAGAAGCGATCGACTCGGTCACCTTGCCGCCGATGAGACCGGCAACCACGTCGAGCATGAGCCAGGTCTTGCTATTGTACTGTTCGGCAGCCGGCCCACTGTCTGCCACCATCCCAAACGCAATGGCTATCGCAATGGCGATCACTACCGGGTTGCGTCCACTCGGGTCGGCGTACTTCACCGAGTTCTGACCCGGCCAGCTCCACAGGGTTCCGCGCGCGTCGTGGTAGGCGAATTCGTCGATGCTCAAGAACACGCCGAGCTCGGGCGCCCAGATGCGCGCGCGCATGTCGTAGGTGCCTGCGGCGCCGCCGAAGTCGGACCACCAGCGTCCCTTCCACCTGAGCGGCTGATCCACGGTGGGTGCTGGGGTCTTCGCATCGGCGCCGAGCTGCTTGCCGAACGCGGCGTATCGGTAGCCGCCGAGGTCGGCGCCGCCCGGGGCGCGCAGTCTGCGGACGTTGCCGGCGAGATCGAGCTCGTAGTAGGCGGTCACGGCGCCGGCGGTCTTGAGGCGCAGCGGATGGTCCACGCCATCGTAGAGCCACGAGCGCAGCACGCGCGGGGGCGAGACGCCGAGCTCCGCGGCCACGTGGTCGCCTTCGTATGCGTAGTAGGTCACCGTCTCCGCGCCGCCGGTGGGGCCGCGCGCAACCCGCACGCGACGGAGCTGCGCGTCGTAGGCGTAGGTCTCGTCTTCGGTGCCCGCGCCGGCCGGGCGGCGAATGCGCTCGAGGAGCCCCAGGCGATTCCAGGAGAGCGTCTCGTCGCCGATCTGCGTGACTTGCCCCACCGGATCAATGGCGATGGCGCGGGCAGCCAGGGAGGCAGGCACTGCGGCGTCGGTCTTGCCGCCACCTGCGCGCCGAGGTCGTTGGTCGTCGAGGGCGCCAGCGGCGTGGGTGCGGAGCGCGCCGAGGGCGTTGTAGCCCAGCGTCTCCACCACGTCGGCCTCGCCCGTCACCTTGCGGGTGACCTTGGTGAGCCGGTCGAGGTTGTCGACCTCGAAGGCGTCGGTGCCTTCCGGGTCGACCATCGTGACCGGGTTCCCGGCGGCATCGTAGGTCGCGGTGTAGCAGCGATCGAGCGCCGCCGCGCCGGGGTACTTGTAGCAGCGGCTGCGGATGCGGCCCTGTGCATCATACACCTGTTCACGGGTGTGCAAGTCCGGGTAGGTGAGGCGCGTATTGCGCCCCAGCGCGTCGTGGACGTAGCGATACGTGCCCTCGCCGCTCACCACCATGGTCTCGGGCAGGCCCCGCGCGTCGTACGAGATGGTGTGCGTGCCGTCGCCGTTGGTGACCGAGCTCGGGTAGCCATTCGCCTGATAGCCGTAGGCGGAATCCGCCGCGGCGTCGGCGAAGCGCGTGAACGGAGCCAGCGCGACCCGGCTCACGCCGGTCACACGCCCGCCCGGCTCACGGGCGACGGTGTCGGTGACGCTGGCGGTGTGCCCAGTGGTCTCGCGCACGAAGCGATCGGCATCGTAGGCCACGCTGGTCGACGAGAACCCGCCCGGGCGATCCGTCTCGAAGCCCGTCAAGTACGTGCCGAAGTCGATATCGAATCCCTGCGCGTAGTACGAATAGCCACTCTTCGTTCCCGGCAAGTCCACGAACCGACCATTGGCCAATGGCGAAGCGCCTTGGACATCGCCCCGGCGGTACAGCTGCCCGTGGGGATTCAGGTAGTCGTGCGCGTACACGAGCTCGAACGTCGCGTCGCGATAGAAGGTGGTGCGCGGGAGACCGCGCGATACCATCTCGATATTGGAGAACGCGCCGGTGCCAATCTGGTAGTCGCCGGTGCCGAGCGACCCCACGGGGTCGAGCGAGGAGCGGGTGGCGCCGGAAGCGCCCGCGTGCACCTGGCTACCCTGCCAGCCGGCGCTCTGCGGCACGGGATAGCTCTGGGCATGGGCGCGATTGAGCGCGTCCACCGTGCTCACCACGCGACCGAGCTGATCGTGCGACGCGCTGGTGATGCGCCCGATGGGATCCGTGGTGGAGATCACTTCGCCGGTGGGCGCGTAGTTGACCAACTGGGCGCGACCGTCGGGGTCGGTAGCGCGCACGAGGCGGCCCTCGGGGCCATACTGGAAGGCCCAGTCCTTTCCGGCCGGCAAGTCCGGCGTGTGGATGGTGGTGACGAAGTCCTCGCCCTTGGCGTAGCCGAAGGTCGTGCGATTGCCGACGGCGTCGCTCCGCTCCACCAGCCGCCCGCGAGAATCGTAGGCAAGGGCGCCGCTGGCCTGTCCATCGCTCCAGGCGGTGACGTTGCCGGCCGCATCATGGGTCATGGTCGCGGTCCGGCCGAGCGAATCGGTCACCTTGTTGGCGAGCCCGAAGGCATCGTAGTCGTATTGGACGCCGAGGCCGCGGTTGGTCGCGGTGGCCACCTGTCCGTCGGCCCGATAGGTGAGCTTCGACTCCACGCCGCCCGAGGCGCGATTCACCTGGGCCAATCGCCCATCTGCATCATACACGTAGCGGAAAGCGTTGTTTCCACCGAAGTAGGCTTCCTCGATGCGGCCATCGTCTCGATACAGATAGCGAACGTCGAGCGGCGAGGCGAAGCCCACGCTGAGCCCGGCGTAGCGCTCGGAGATGCGGCCCAGCGGGTCCCACTCGGTAACGCCACCGACCGCGAGGCCATTCACGGTCTGGTAGCGCACGCGGCCAGCGGTGTTGCGGCGGGCGATGCCATCCTGGGGAATCGACCCACCGAAGAGGCTCGGACGGCGCTCTTCCATGATGTCGTCGAAGACGACGCCGCGCACGTAGGGCACGCCGTCGGCGATGTAGCGATCCTGGACGATCTCGCCCAGCTTGTTCAGGAGGTACACGTGCTGCACGCCGTGCGCATCGGTGTACGTGCCTTCACGCTGGCTATCGCCGTTACCATCACGCACGGGCGGCCGCACCAACGCCGGCTCGATCGTGTACTTCTCGCCGGCGGGCTTCTTGGTGGCGCGCACCGTGCCGTCGGCCGCGAACGTGTACTCGGAGACGTCGCCCCGCGGGGTGCTGCGCTTGACGATCTTGTGGCCCACGTATTCGAACGTATGCGCGCTGGCATCGGGCAGTACCACCCGCGCCAGGTCGCCGTTGGAGCCGTATCTCAGGCTGGTGCGTCGCCCTGCGGGGTCGACGATGCCCACCACGCGTCCGCCGTCGTACTCATAGGTGGTGGCATCTCCGGCCGGCGTGATCTCCCGCACCACGCGCCCGCCGGTCGGTGACGCATATTCGTAGCTTCCCAGGGGATCGCCGCTTCGCGTGCGAAGGACCACCACGCGTCCTTGCACGTCGAAGCTCTCTACCTCGTCGGCGTCGGTGTCGACGATGGACACCGAGCCCGAGGCATCGAGGTTCACCGAGCGGGTGGGCGCATGCTCGCTGGCGAAGCGAACGTCCTCCCGGAATAGCCAGCCATCTTGCACGCGAAAGAAGCGGCTCGCCGACGCGGGTGCGAAGGACTCGCCGCGCACGAACATGGGCGCGGTGTGCTCGCTCTTGGGGTCGCTGCCGTCGATGACGAGGTATGCCGCCTCGCCGGTCCGCGGGTCGAAGTGCACCAGGCCCGTGAGGGTCGAAGCGAAGACCGCGCCGTCCGGCGCCACGCGCACGCTCAGCGGCTGGTTCACCGGAAGACGAGGCCCGAGCGAGCGAAGGCCCGCGGGAGGGAGCGAGCGGGCTTGCCCGTCGCCGAACGCCCTCACTACCCGGCTCGTGCCATCGATGATGCCCGCGCCCGACGGGGCGACCCGGTACACGGCATTGCGTCGGCGATCGGCCACGTACAGCGCGCCTGCAGCATCGAACGCGACACCGCGCGGGTGATCGAACTGCACCCCACCGAGCGCGGCGTGCGGATCGAGGCCAAAGTCGCCGGCGGCGACGCTGAGGGGGGCAGGCGTCGGCGCCGAGAGCCGGAGCGTGTAGACGCGCGCGTCGGCCGGGTTCCCCAGTGTGTAGACGACCTGGTCGCCACGCGCGGTGATGGACGGCGAGGCAAGTCCTTCGGCCCGGAATGGGCCACTCGATGCGCTCGTCACCAGACTGCGAACGCCGCCGCTCGAAGCGTCGAAGAGGCCCGAGCCGGTGGCGAACAAGAAGTGCCGAACGCCGCCGCTCATGGTGGTGGCCATCTCGAAGGCAGCCCCCAGGCTCACACCCGAAACGACGTCGGTCACCGTCCCGTCGTCGGCCACCTGGACGATCTTCCCCGCCGCTGGCGCGTAGGCGAACACCTCACCGCCGCCAAGGGCGTCGGTGGTGACTGCAGAATACACGCGCGTCGTCTCGTCGTTGACGCGCTTGGTGAATACCCGAGGCACGAAGGTCTCGGTGCCGCCGGAAGCGTCCATGCGAACGAACTGCGAGCCGCGCGGATCGCGGAAGATACGCGACCAGGTGGAGATGCTCCACCCCACGCCGAAGGGCGACGCGAGCCGATGCGGCACGAAGACGCTGCGCTCGAAGGTGGCGAGCGGCCCGCCCTCGAGGGGCGCCGTCACCGGCGCGTCGCGGGAAACGGACGAGCCGAAGCTGGCACCACCACCGGCGCAACTCGAGACGCCGGCCACGCTCACCTTCAGGTTCTGGGTGAAGAACGCAGGCAAATAGTCGCCATCGCCGGAGTACTCGAAGGCGCCGTCGATGATGAGATCGCCCGACTGGGGGTCGCCCGGTAACCCCTTTTGCTCCGTGATGCCGAGACCGTTGGCCAGGAGATTGGTGGGAAAGGTGAAGCGCATTCCGCTGCGCGAGCAGCGCACGTCGGTCACGCAGACGTTGGGGTTCGTGGCCGCCAGCCCGTCGCCCGCCTCGCGCTCCATGCACTCGAGCTGCACGAGCGCAGAGCGCCCCGCGAGCATCATGCCGTTGCCGCCCACCGCAGCGGAGGCTCTCGGTGGCTCGGAGCCCGGCACCCGCGGCATGAACGTGCCAGCGAGGTTGCTCGCATACACGAGCGTCGGCGTGACCGTGCCACCGCGCCGCGCGTAGCTGGGAAGCGGAACCGAGACCTTGAGGACGCCGCTACCGAGCCCCACCGAAGAGCCGAAGCCGTTCCCATCGGGCAGCCCGGTGCATTGGCCCGAGCCCGGCGTTTGCGGACAGGTCTTGGTGTCGTGTGGATCGCCCCCCTCGGAGGTGGTCACCACCAGCGTGTCGGAGCGAGTCGGGTTGTAGTCCTTGACGCAGAAGTGGGTCGTCTGGGCGCTCCATTTGGTGCCGTCCCAAAGCGCCATGCCTTCGTGGTCCCAGGCTCCGGTGTCGCGGCTGGCCACCCCCACGGGAATCCTCAATGAAGTGGGCACCGCGCGGGTGTTGGCGACGCGCACCGTGACCGGCTGGGCGAACGTCTGTCCGTCGGGCTCGAGCTCGAAGCCGTAGGTAGTGAGGGTGGCGTCCGGTAGCGGCACCGGAAACTCGGCGCGCTTTCGGATTGGTGTAATTTGCACCGGAACGTTGGCGCTCAGTGCGCCCGGCGGAATGACGACCTCGATCTCGCCGCTGCTGTCGGTGGCGGTGCCTCCGGCGGCGCCGATCACCGTGACCTTGGGGTCGCGGAGGATGAGCGTGATGCTGCCGAGGTCGGTGACCTCGCGCGGGTGCAAAACGACCTCGCGCGCTGCGGTGAGAGCTCCGGGGGCGGAGATCTTCAGGACCACGTGGGCCGGTGGCGTCCCCTCCGGCGCCTGCGAGGGAATGCCCGTGAGGCGAAGCCGGAAGCTGCCGTCGACGGCGGGGGCAAAGCTCACGTCGCTGCGGGCAGCGCCGGCGCTCGGAATGTCGAAGACCTGGACCGCGTATCCGGTGAGCGGCGCTCCGGAGGCGCTCACCACCCGGCCCAGCACCGACGCGTTGGGCTCGAACAGGCGTTCTTCACCCAGCGGCCGCGGGCCCGCAGGCGCGCACGTATCGCCGACGCAAGCGTCACCGCCGTCGCCGCCACTGCCGGGCCCGCCATCGCCGGCATCTGCCGCGGGCTTCGGGCCGTCGTCGTCACCGGAGCACGCGACCATCGTCGCGCAGAGCAAAAGCTGCCAGAGTTTCATGAGTTTATCCCCGTACGGCGCCGCGCGCCGCATGCTGCGAATTGGGTACCACGGGCCTATCGGCCGCGGGAACGAGAAAGTGCGCGCAACTCGGCGGCAATGCGGCCGAAGGGCGGGGACGATGCAGTCCGCCCCCTACGCCAAGGACGCCATCATCCCCGGCACCGAGCTGGCATTCCAGCGGGTGCTGGGCGAGGGCGGCCAGGGCGTGGTGTACCTGGTGAAAGACACGTTCCTGGGCGCCGAGCGGGTGATGAAGCTCATGCACCCGCAGCCGGGGGTCGACGTCGAGGAGGCCAAGCGAACGCTGCAGCAAGAGGCCCGGGCCATGGCCCAGCTGAAGAGCCTGCACATCGTCGAGGTGCTCTACGGCTCGGTGACCGCCGAGAAGCCGCCGCGGCCCTACTTCACCATGCCGCTGCTCGAGGGCTACACGCTGAGCACGCTGCTCAAGCGCGAGCGGCAGCTGGCCATCGGTCACGCGCTCCTGGTGGCCATCGAGGTGCTCGAGGGGCTCTCGGTGGCGCACTCGCATCCGACCCACCCGCTGGTGCATCGCGACGTGAAGCCCAGCAACATCTTCCTGCACCGGCTGCAACCGGGCGAGTGGGTCACCAAGATTCTCGACTTCGGCGTGGCGCGCGACGCGACCCAGGCACCGAGCATGCACTCGCAGATGCACTTCACCGGTACCTGCGAGTACGCGGCGCCGGAGCAGGCGGGCGGCGCGGTGACGTTCTCGGCCGATCTCTACGCGGTGAGCGCGGTGCTCTTCCAGATGCTCACCGGCAACCTGGTCTTCAAGGGCTTCAGCGTCTGGGATACGTTGAAGATGCACCGAAGCACGCCGGCCCCGCGGGTGAGCACCTTCGTGCCGGTGCCGCCGGACCTCGACGATCTGGTGGCCTCCGGGCTGGAGAAAGACCCCAAGGATCGCCCGCGCTCCGCCGCCGAGTACGCGCGCAAGCTCAAGGCCATTCGCGATCGACTGCGCACCACGGTGGACCCGCAAGAGCAGGCGCACACCGACTGCATGCCGCTCGACCGGATGCTCTACGCCAAGGGGCGCAAGGGCGAAGACGTGATTGCCATTCTCGCAGAAGAGGAGCGGCCGGCCCAGAGCACGCTCTTCTCGGCGCGTCCGGCCGCGGGCGAACCGGCGGCTCCCTCGAGCGCGCCCGACACCAAGCCCATTCCCGCGAAAGCGGTCCCGGAGCTCCCGCCCTCGCTGGCCCACGCGGATACCCAGTTTGCGCCGCCCTCGATGATTCCCAGCGCCGAGATGATGCGAAGGCCGGCGCCGCCGAGCATCGATCGCGTGGGCGTCACCCGCACCCACT
>JABFRG010000172.1 GCA_013141295.1 Polyangiaceae bacterium | reverse complement strand
CATCCTGGACCGGGCCGCGGGCGGCTATCGGTTCGCCTATCCGCTGGTCCGCGACGTCCTCCACGAAGGTCTCGCCGCCTCCGAACGGGCGCGACTGCACGGTCTGGCAGCGCGCGCCATGGAGGCTCATCTGGGCGAAAGCGACGACCACGTGCGCGTCGCGCAAGTGGCCGCCCACTGGGTGGAAGCGGCCGCCATCGGCGACGTGGATGCGGCGGTGGATTGGTGCCTTCGCGCCGCCTCCCTGGCCAGCGCCGCCGGCGACGCGAGCGCCGCCCGCTCCTCGGCGACGCGTGGCCTGGTAGCCATCGAGCTCTCCCCCACCCCCGACGCCGCCAAGCGAGCGCGGCTCCGAGCCTGGGTCGACGCTCCGCCTTCGTCGCGCGCCTGAACCGCCGATGCTCGCTCCCGGCACCCTCGTAGGCGATCGCTTCGCCATCGAAACCCCCACCGGCGCCGGTGGGTTCGGCACCGTGTACCGAGCGCACGACGCGCGAACCGGACGCGCGGTGGCGGTGAAGGTGATGCACGCCGGTCGGGCCGACGCGCTGGACGCAGCGCGCTTCGCCCGGGAGGCCCAGCTTCTGCGGGAGCTCGAGCACCCGCACGTAGTGGCCTACGTGGCCCACGGGAGCACCACCGAGGGCCGGGACTACCTGGCCATGGAGTGGCTCGACGGCGAGAACCTCGCCCAGCGGCTGGAGCGGGAACCGCTGCGCATGGATGAAGCCATTCGCGTCCTCCGGGGCGCGGCGAGCGGCCTCGCCGAGGCGCATCGCCGCGGTATCGTGCATCGCGACCTGAAACCGTCCAACGTGCTCCTGCGCGACGGCTCGGTCGACGGCGCGACGCTGCTCGATCTGGGCATCGCGCGGCGGGACGGACTTTCGGTGACCCGTTCCGGTCAGATGGTGGGCACGCCCCGGTACATGTCGCCGGAGCAAGGGTGGGGCCGCGAGGTGGGCCCGGCGGCCGACGTCTTCGCGCTGGGTTGCGTGCTCTTCGAGTGCATCGCCGGGATACCTGCCTTCTCGGCGGAGCACCCGGCGGCGATCCTGGCCAAGGTCCTGTTCGAGGACGCGCCGTCGCTGCTGCATGTCCGCGCGGATACGCCCCCGGCGCTGGTCGCCCTGGTGGCGAGCATGCTGGCGCGCGATCCGCTGGACCGGCCGCGCGACGGCGAGGCACTGCTGACGGCACTCGGCGACTTGCCCGAGATGCACGGCGGCGCTGCACCGGCCCGCCAGGGTCTGCCGGCGCTCGGCCGCGACGAGCTGCGCCTCGCCAGCGTCCTGGTGGCGGGCCTTTGCTCCACCGTGGCCGAGCGCGACCAGCAGGTCCAGGAGCTGCGCGCGCGCGCGTCGTACGTGGAGCACCGGGAGTCCGACGGCGCCCTGGTGGCGACGTTCCTGCACCGAAGCTCTTCGGCGGCCGACGAAGCCGCCAACGCCGCCGACGCCGGCCGACGCTTGCGGGAGGCGCATCCCTCGGCCTCGGTGGCGGTGGTGACCGGGCGCGTGCGCGAGACGCCGGGGAGCGACGGCGAGCTCCTGGGGCGCGCCAGCTCGCTGCTGGCAACGGTGAGCGGGACGGTAGCTTTGGATTCGATGACGGCGGCGCTCCTCGAAGGGCGCTTCCCTACCGGGGTTCGCCAGGGCGTCGCGGTGCTGGTGGCGGGCCCGGTGGCCGACCTCTCGAGGCCGCTGCTCGGTCGTCCGACGCCCTGCGTGGGGAGAGACCAGGAGCTGTCGTCGTTGGAGAGCATGTATCATGCATGCGTCGAGGAGGGCACGGGCCGCGCGGTGCTGGTGACCGGCGAAGCGGGCGCAGGAAAATCCCGCTTGCGGCACGAGCTGGCGCGACGTCTGGAGTGCGCCGAGGCGCCGCCGCGTGTGCTGGTGGGTCGCGCGGAGCCAGGGGCGCAGGGCGCCTCCTACGGCGTGCTCGGGCTGGCGCTGCGCGCGCTGTTCCGCAACGAAGACGGTCCGCTCGACTACCGACGACTTCGGGACCGGGTGGGGGCGAGCTTTCCCACCGACGACGCCGAGCGCATCGCCACCTTTCTCGGCGCGATGATGGGCCTCCCGCTGCCGAACGGCGCGCGAATCGAGGCCGCGCGCTCCGATCCGCGGGCGATGCGAGCGCAGATGGTCGGCGCTTGGCTCGACCTTTTGCGTGCAGAATGCATGCGCACCCCGGTGGCGCTCCTGGTGGAGGACCTGCAGTGGGCCGACGCCGCATCGCTCGACCTCCTGGCCGCCACGCTCCGCGATCTGGTGGACGTCCCGTTCTTGCTGGTGGGGTTCGCGCGGCCCGGCCCCTGGCGCTCCGGGTGGCAGGCGCCGCAGTCGCTGCGGGAGCTGGCAGTGCCGCCGCTCGACAAGCGCGCGTGCGTCCACCTCACCCGGGTGGTCCTGGGCGAGACGGTGGCCCTCCCGGTGGTCGAGCGCCTTGTGGAGCGCTCCGCCGGGAACGCGCTCTTCCTGGAGGAGCTCATTCGTGCGGCGCACCAGGGCGACGACGGAGCCGCACCGGCCACGGTGGTGGCCATGCTGCAGGCGCGCATCGGCCGCCTGGAACCGGGAGCGCGACGCGTTCTGCGGGTGGCGAGCATCTTCGGCGAACGCTTCGACGCCGACGTGGTGTTCCGTCTATTCGACGACGAAACCAGCCGCGGCGACTTCGACCAGGCGGTGAGCGATCTGGTTCGCGAGGAGGTGCTCGAGCAGCGCCGCGGACAGCAGCTCTTCGGCGGCACGGTGCTCCGCTTTCGCCATGCGCTCATGTGCGAGGCCGCGTACGACCTCGTGACGGAAGACGATCGCATCCGCGGGCATCGCGCCGCGGCGGCGTTGCTCTTGGGCCTGAACGGCGAGCCTGCGGTGGTGGCGGAGCACCAGGCGCGCGCCGGCGACGTGGAGGCGGCGGGAACCAGCCTGGAGCGGGCGGCGGAGCACGCCTACCAGAGGGCCGACTTCGAGACCGCGGGGCGCCTGTCCAAGCGTGGCCTCTCGCTCGGCGTGAGCGGCTCGGTACGCGGAGCGTTGCTGGCCGTGGAGGCCAACCGCTGCGTGCGTACCTGGGACTGGCAGGCCGGGCTGATCGCGGGCCAGGAGGCGGTGCGACTGCTGCTACCGGGCTCGGCCTGGTGGTGCCGCGCGGTGACGGCGCTCATCGGCTTTCATGCCTATCGCAACGACGGCCCGGCCGCGGCGCTCCTGGCGCAAGCGGCGCTGCGCACGACACCGGATGCTGCAGCCCGGCTGCACTACGTCGACTCCCTGGCCCACGTGGCCAGCGCCAGCATCCAGATCGGCTCCACCGACGCCGGCCGCGACGCCATCGCGCGCATCGAGGAGGTGGCGCCGGACCTGGCCGACTACCCCGGCGTCCACGCGTTCGTCACGCTCATCCGGTGCACGCTGCTCCGCCACACCAGCGACGACATGGCAGCGCAGATCGCCCTGGCGCGCACCGCGGTACGGCGCTTCGCCGAGGGCGGCGGCGACCCGCTGGCGGCGCTCCTGGCCCGCGACAACCTGGGCGAGGTGCTCTGCTGGGCCGGGCAGCGCGCGGAGGGCGAGGAGATCCTCCGGAGCGCCCTCGAGGGCGCGCGCCGAATGACCCACGTGTACGCGCGGACCCACGTCGCCATCGCCTTCGCGCACGGGCTCCTGGTGCGCGAGGAAGCCGAGGCCGACGTCGAGGCGGAGGCTCTGGCGCGATCGGTGCTCGACACCGCGGGCATCTCGGCGGGGTTCGAAGCCATGGCGCGGCACGTGCTCGCGCAGCTGATGGGCCGCCGCGGAGCCCGCGACGAAGCAGCCCGAGAAGCCGACCGCGCCATCGCCCTCTCGGCGCACACACCGGTGCGGCGGCTACAGATGCTCGCGTGCCGCGCCAAGCTGTGCGAGCGGCCCGACGATGCGCTAGAGGCCGTGGAGCTCGCGCTCGCGACCCTCGAGGAACTGGGCGAGGGCGGCTATGCGGAGGCTCCGTCGCTCCTTGTGGCCGCGGAGATCTTGTTCACCAACGGGAACCCGGAGCGTGCCCGGCGGACCATGGAACGGGCCCGCACGGGCCTACGGGCTCGGGCGGCGCGCTTCGACGACACGGAGCGCGCGCTCTTCGGTGCAGTCCCGCTGCACCGGCGCATCGAAGCGTGGTGCATCGATCACCTCGCCTGAGGTGGTGCTCAGCGCGTCCCCTGGCCGCTCACGGCGACGGTCAGCTCGTGACCACCGGCGCCGTCGACATAGCGAACGCGGACCGTGACGCTCTGCTCACCCACCGCGGTGGGGGTGAAACCCACCAGCAGCTTCTGCGACTCCCCCGGTTTCACGCAGGGCGCGAGGGCGATGGCGTTGAAGTCACCATAGCGGTCCACGATGGCCACGGAGGGCGTGTGGTCCCCGGGCGGGTTGTGGTCCCCGGGCGGGTTGTGGTCCCCGGGCGGATTGTGGAGGGCCGGATCGTAGACGCCCGACGGGACGATGACGATGCCGGTGATATCGGCGTCCACGCGCCCGACGTTGCGCAGCGTGACGACCACCCCACGCGCGCTACCGAGCGCCACCGCGCCGACGTTCGCGCGAGCGGTGGATGCGACCAGCTGCGGCGCGTCGAGCGCTTGGGCGGCTTCGTCGGCGGGCGAGGGGCTCTCGCCTTCGGTCCCCGCACCGCACGCCAGCAGCGCGCAGGTGCTCGTCGTCATCGCCATCCGGATCCAGTTCTTCGCGTTGGTCATACCTGCACCATGCACCGGTCCGCGATTGCCGTCCTTGAGCGCTTCACGAAGAGCTGGCGAGCGCGCGTGCTCATTTGGGGTCGACGCGGAACTGGAGCCAGTCGCTCCACTCGAATTCCGTCTTGAACTTGTAGGCGCGGACCTTCACGCGCCACACGGTACCGTTGGTGAACCCGGAGACGCTCTTGTTCACGACCCCCGCCGGCTGGGTGACCGCGAGCCCGTAGCTCGAGTCCTGGAAGGGACTATTGGGGAGCGGCTCCCAGCCCCCGAATTCGTTCTGGTAGTCGAATTCCACGTCGCAGCATCCGGCGTACGGCTCGTCCTTCACCGCCTTGGGAAGCGTGACCTTGAACCAGATGTTGCCGTCCTTGGAGGCGGAGAACACGCCGCCGCTCTTGGGCTCGCGGTCGAACCCGACGGTGGGAATGCCCAAGACCTTCTTGGTGGAGGTCTTGGCGGTGACCTTGAAGTCGATGGCGCCGGTGCCGGTACAGCCGCCGGTGCCGGTGGCCACTGCGTGGTACGAGCCCTCCGCCAGCGTACCGAAGTGGGTGCCGTTGTAGAGCGTGGCGCCGCCGTCGAGCTTGCGCGGGAGCACGGGCCAGGTCTTCTCGTAGGTGCCGCCGTAGCTCTTGTCGGAGATGGAGAGGTCGAAGCCACAACCACCCTGTCCCGTTGCGAGCAGCTTCTGCGCGTCGTCCTCGGCGAAGCTGCCGCCGGGCACGCTCAGCCCGGCGAGCTTTCCGGTGGCGGGTTTGGGCGCTCCAGGGGTGGCTCCGCCCGGCGCTTGTGGAGGGGTGGTCGGTCCGCTGCTGGCGGCGGGCGCTGCGGCGGGGCCGGTCGCTTGCGCCACCTTGAAGTCGACGTACCACCCGCCAGCCTTGGGGTCGGGCCCCTTGATGGCGCAGAGCACCTCGTCGTAGACCATCAGGTACGCGCGGTACGAGCCGCGCGGGAGCGGCGGAATGTCGTCGAACACCACCGGCAGCGTGCCCGGGTCGACGATTTTGCGAAACTCACTGTGCTGGAGCGAGCTCGGCTTGGCGAGGTCGTAGATGTCGGCGTGGAACCGGCAGGGCCCCGCGCCGCGCACCTCGATGCGACCGCGATCGGCGCTGGTGGCGAAGCCGCTGACGCGAAAGTCGGCGACGCGGCCGTGGGTGAGCTGGACGATGGGGAGCGGGGGCCGACGCGGCGAGAGCGGCTCCGCGGGCGAGGCGCTCGCGTGCAGGCCGAGGGCGAGCCCCAGGAGGCCACCGGTCACCACTGGTGCGGCGCGACCACGGAGCAGGAGCGAGCTGCGAACGACGCGGTTCTTCATGGTACCGAGCATGCGCGCAGAAGCGCCTCGGGTCCGTGAGCGATTCATGAGCATTCCACGAGGAAGCAACCGCTCAGGGCGGGACAGCGCCGAGGCCTCGGGCCCGCGAGAGCTCCAGCTCGAGCAGCGTGAGACGGCGCGCGAGCCCACTCTGACCGTCGACCTGGAGCTTGGCGAACACCACCCGAAGCTGGCTTCGAACGGTGTTCCACGACGTCCCGAGCTCCGCGGCGACTTCCTTGGGCGCTCGCCCTGTCCCTACGCGCACGGCGATGCGAGCCTCGGCGATGGTGAGGTGATAGCGCGCTCGGAGCGCTTCCTCGAGACGAAGGCCCGGGGTGATGGCGCCCCCATCGCGGGCGGCGACCGCGTCGCGAAGCGCGAAGGATCGCGCGAAGTGTGGCGTCAGCAGGGAACCGACGGTCGCCACCGAGGCTTCGAAGTCACCGCGGCGCGGATCCCGCAGTACGCCCAGCGTGACCACCCGCGCGGGCGATCGCTCGAGGAATCCCGCCGCCAGCGCCCCGAAGCCGTGCCGGAGCGCATAGTCCACGTGGTAGGCCGAGTGCTCGACCCGCGCGCGCGGGCAGATGACGTCGCCGTGCCCGAACACCCCGGCCGGTGTATCCCACACGGTTTTCGCCCACGGATCGAGGCGCCAGTAGTGGCGCGCGTACGCATCTTTGGCGGCCTGGTCGATGCCGTAGGACTCCCTCAGGAACGCCGCGCCCGGCTGCTCCACCCGCACCGCAGCCGAGCTCGCGCCGAAGAGCCCCACCAACGACTCCAGCGCATGCGGCCATCGCGAGGCATCGAGAACCCCGGCGTACACGTGGTCGAGGAGATCGAGGATCCGGGCTCGCCGCTTCGCAAGCATACGCACCTTCACGGTATCTCGGGCCCGCCGGAGCGTCCATCGCAGCGCGCAGCTCAGTCCTTGCTACCGGCGTCGCGGCGGCGGTACGCGCCCGGGGTGATGCCCGTCCAGCGACGGAACGCGCGCGTGAAGTTCGCGAGATCGGAGTAGCCCAGGCGGTCGGCCACGGCTTCGAGGCCGAGGTCCGCTTGCACCAGACGCAGCGCCTCGTCGCGACGGGCGTCGTCGTGGACGCTCTTGAACGTGGTGCCTTCGGCGGCCAGATGACGCTTGAGGGTGCGCGAAGAGACGTGAAGCTGCTTGGCAACGTCGTCCAGCGACCGCAGCAAGCCGCCGCGACGGCCGAGGAGCGAGCGGACCTTGGCGGTCACGCGGCTCGCGTCACGAATGGCCGAGAGCGCCCTCTCGCACTGGTCGGTGGCCAGGCGAAACGCCGCCGGGTCCGCCAGCACCAACGGCACGTCGAGGGTGGCGCGAGGAAAGACGATCCGATTCTCCGGCGCACCGAAGCGAATTCGCGGCGGGCCCGCGACCCGCGCCAGCTTGGCGAAATAGGGCGGCTCGGCAAAGGCCAGCTCGGCGCGACCTTGCAATGGCTGCCCGGTGAGCGCCTGGCCAATCTGCCGGATTCCCTCCACCAGCGCGAAGATCACCGTGTCGCGGGCCGATCCGAAGGCCGCCAGCTCCTCGATGACCAGCGCCACCTCGTCGCCGTCTTCGCTCAGACGGAGCGCCAGCGCATTGGTGCGGGTGGGCGCGAAACGCACGGCGATGTCGAGCGCCTCCCCGATGGTCGATGCGACCATGGCCGCGAAGCCCAGGTACCCGTGGGCGGAGATGCGCATCTGCACGCCCAGGAGAAGGCCCACCGCCGGCTCGCCGGTGAGGGTGCGCGCGCGGAGCACCAGCCGCTCCACGGTGTCGAGCGAGATGCGCTCGTCGGGCTCCGAAAGGTCGGCCTCCGAGAGGCCCGAGCCCGCCAAGAGCTGCGCGCAGGAAACGCCGTAGCGAGCCGTCACCTCGGCGAGGTGCAGCGCGTGGATCGCCGGGATGAACGCTTCGTCGGATCGCAGCATGGCCCCAAATGACAAGAACTTGGCTCACCGTAACCTGCCGCGAATGCCCGCGCCACCCCATCATCATGGTCGGAGGCAACGATGCTCGAGGTCCGCGATTTGCGATTCTCCGTGGGCGATGGCGTACCGAGGTACTGGCACGGCGAGGGTCGTGCGGTGACCATCTTCTTCGACGGTCTCTCCATCTTCTTCCCGGAGGGAGAGCGCTTCTTCATCTCGTCGGTGCGCGCGCACAAGGACGCCGCAGGCCCCGAGCTGAAGCGGGAGATCATGCGTTTCAGCGCCCAGGAGGGCATTCACGGGCGCGAGCACGACAGCTACAACGCGCACCTCGAGCGCGAGGGATACCCAGCGGCGCGCCTGGAGCGCAAGGTCACGCGGCTCCTTCGTTTCGCCAAGCGCGCCTTGCCGCGGCGCAGCCAGCTGGGGGTCACCTGCGCCCTCGAGCACTTCACCGGCATGATGGCGCTGCTCCTCCTGGGCGACGACCGCAACCTCGCCGGCGCGCACCCCATCATGCGCGATCTGTGGCGATGGCATGCGGCCGAGGAGAGCGAGCACAAGAGCGTGCCCTTCGACGTTTTCCGGGCCGCCGGCGGCACCGAGGTGGAGCGCATCGGGACCATGCTGCTGGCCACCGCGTTCTTCTGGGCCAAGGTGGCCGAGCATCAGGTGGTGATGATGCGCGCCGATGGGTGCCTGCTCTCGGCCTCCGAGTGGTGGAAGCTCCTGCGCTTCCTGTTCGTCACCCCGGGCGGCATGCGCACCATCGCGCGCTCCTGGGTCCGCTACTTCTGGCCGGGATTTCACCCGTCGGACATCGACGACGGGGCGCTCCTCGACGCCTGGAAGCGCGAATACGCGGCCTCTGCCGAGCCCATGCCCGTTGCGTGCTGAGCTCAGGCCGAGGCGGCGCGAAGGCTCTCGGTGATGAACTCGGCAGCGGCCCGCACCCGCGGAATGTCGCGCACCGACTCGTGCATGAGCACCCAAACCGGCACCCGCAGCTCGGGCATCGGCTCGCCGCGACGTACCAGCGCCGGGTCGCCGTCGGCAAAGGCGCAGGGCAAGATGCCGATGCCCAACCCCGCCCGCACCGCTTCGATGAAGGTCGCGCGCGAGTTCGTGCGCAGCACCACGCGCTCCGGGTCCACGTGGCGCTCTTCCCACTTCGCCTGCGGGCTCTGGGCCACGTCGTCGTCGAAGCACACCCAGTCGGCGGTGCGCTTCGCACCGGCCTCGCGGGTGCCGTAGACCGCGAAGTCCGCGTGTCCCACCCGCTGACCCACCAGCTCGGAGCCGGGCGGCGGGTTCACGCGAATGGCCACGTCGGCCTCCCGGCGCGCGAGATCGAGGAGCGCCGGGCCCACCCGCACGCGCAGGCGAATGGCCGGGTAGCGATGGCGAAACAGCGGCAGCCGCGCCACCAGGAAGCTGCCCAGAAGCTCCGCGGCGGTCACCGTCACCACCCCTTCGAGGCGCCGATCGACGTCGGACATGCTGCGCTCGAAGGCCGAGAGCCGCGCGTCGAAGTCGGTCACCAGCTGCAGCATCGCGTAGCCCGCAGCGGTGGGCACCAGCTTCTGCCCGACCCGCTCGAAGAGCCGGACGCCCGCGCCTTTCTCGAGCGATGCCAGGCGCCGCGCCACCGTGGTGTGGGCCACGCCGAGCTTGCGTGCGGCCCGGGCCGCCGTTCCCGCGTCGGCCACCGCCAGGGCGAGCCGCAAGTCGTCCCATTGCATGATCCGATGCTACCGGATCAGAACGCGCCGCAGGGGACTTGGCGCGCGGGCGCCGCGTAGCTGGTCTTCTTCACCACCGACTCGGCGAAGCGTCCCAGCTCCTCGCGGACCTGCGATCCCATAGGCAAGGGCTCGTTGTCGATCTCGTGGTAGCCGCCGGCGCAGCCGAGGCCCACGATGTTCGCCCCTTCACCGCGCTTCTTCAGCACCCAGCTGCGAAGGCCGGGGCTCTTGGCGTACACGTCCTCGGCGTCGCCGCCCACCACCGTGAGCACCGGGAGGCTGCCGGGCAGCGCCGCGTCGCGCGCCTGATCCGCGTGGTAGAGGAGGTTCAGGGCGATGGGGAAGATGGCCGGCCGCTTGGGCTTGATGGGACCGGTGTGCGGCGGCGACGGGTTCCGCGTGAGGGTCGTCTCCGACACCTCCTTGAGGAACACGTGCACGTCCACGCCGGGCGTGAGCAGCATGGCGCCGGCCACCGGACGAGACAGCGGATCGCCCAGCCCCTGCACGATGCGGGTGGCGAGAAGTCCGCCCATGGACCAGCCAGCGAGGAGCAGCGGCCGGCGGGGATCTTCCGCTGTCTCCTTCTCCACCTGCACCGCGAAGCGCGCGAGGCTCGGATACAGGTAGGCCGCCAGGTTGCGACCACAGGTTTCGCCGTGCGAAGGATACTCGAAGCTCACCACCCGAAAGCCGCGCCGGGTCCACTCCTCGAAGAGCGGCCGGTGATTGTCGAAGCGATCGGAGAACCCGTGGAAGAACAGGACATCGCCGATGGGCGTCCCGGCGGGCCGCGCCTCGCCCACCCGCAGCTGCACCCGGCCGTCGTCGGCGGGCGTGCGCCAGGTGCGCATCCACGACGTGGGGAGCGCCTCGCACTTCACCTCGCGCAGGTCCTCGTCGTCACTCGCGCCCGCGGGCTCCTCTTCGCTGGAACCGCAGGCAGCGGCGAGCAGGAACGCGAACAGAGGCACGAGCTGGGTCGGACGTTTCATGACGTCAGACCCTAACCTTGCGTCAACCGGGCGCCATGAGCATTGCTGGTCCGCAACCTGTGCAGAAATGCACAGTCTGAACGTGCGTCGTCATGGCAATCGCCGAAGCAGACGGTGGTCGCGGCGCACGCGCTCGGGAAAAACCGCACGATGCGCACGCACGCGAGCAAGCTCGGGTCGATGCGAGGCCCGATGCTCGGCGCCGTCGCCGCGCTCGTCTCGTGCGCGCGGGAGCTGCCGCCGCTGGGCGAGGCGGTGCTCGCCGTGGACACCGACGTCCCGGTACCGGCCATCGGCGGCACGCTGCGCCTGGACGTGTTTCGGCGCGACGAGACCGGCGCCATGACCTGGCTCGACAGCCGCGAAGTGGTGCGCGAGGACGTTCGCGACTGGCCCTTGAGCTTTTCGATCTATGCGCCCGAGGGCGTCGCGCGCGCCGAGGCGGTGGTGCGCCTGCGCCTGTACCCGAGCGGGAAGACGCGCGACTACCGGGGCGAGCGCTTTCTCGACCTGCCGAGCCCCGACGGCGACCCCAACGAGCGCTTTCGTGCGCCCCCGCCGCCGGTGGGCGACGCGCCACGCCTGCTTCGGCTGGGCAAGGACCTCACCCCGACGGCGGAACCGGACCCGCTGGTGACCATCGATGTGTCGATCGTCTGCCTCGGCGCCTGCGCGGTGGAGCCGCTTCCACCTCCGGGCCAGCTGCTGCTATTCGTGGACACCGACGCGGTGGTCCCGGGCGAAGCGCGCGCGCCGCGGTTCGATCGCGTGGAGATCGCGAAAGCGAGCACCGCCCACCGCGCGCGCCCGTTCCGTCTGGTGTCCGTGAAGGGTAGCGGCGCCGACGATCTCGTGGTGGCCGGACGCCCG
>JABFRG010000554.1 GCA_013141295.1 Polyangiaceae bacterium | reverse complement strand
ATCCACCTCTTCGGCGATATGTGGTCGCCGGCCATCGTGGGGCGTCTCGCGGATCTCACGGGCGACGAGAAGATCCAGCTGGCGATGATGCCGCTTCCGGTAGCATTCTTTTTGAGCGCGCTTTTTTGGTGGCCTTTCGGGCGCTTGAAGAAGAACGGTCGTTGACGTTCCGGGCAAACCCGGGCTAATTGGCCCGGGAGACCGCAGGTCCCCTTGCCGATGCGTCGACGCTTTCTTCATTTCCTCGCCGTTGCGTGCGCCTTCGCGTGGTTCGCCCTCGGGTCCTTGGCGCTGGCGCAACCGCGTGGAAACGATGCCGGCGCTGCCCCGACCACCGCCCCCGCGAGCGATGCCGGTGCCCCGAACGTTACGGCGCCGCAAGGTCCCGACGCCGGCGCCGCGGCCGGAAACGACGCCCCCCTCGAGCCGTCGGTCCGACTTCCCATGGGCGAGGCCGAAAAGGCCACCGGCCAGCCCATCTTGCGCATCGACGTGGTCGGCAACCGCCGCATCAGCGCCGAGGACGTCCTCACCTACCCCACGTTGCGGGTGGGTCAGGTGTTCAAGCCGGAGACCCTCGCCAACGACGTTCGCGCTCTCTGGAACTCGAACTTCTTCGACGACATCGAGGTCGACCTCACGCGCAGCGACGCGGGCGTCTCGCTCCGCTTCATCGTGCGCGAGCGGCCCAACATCAAGGCCATCGAGTTCACCGGCAACGACGAGATCGACAACGAGAAGCTCCTCGAAGCCATCGAGATCAAGGCCAACACCAGCCTGAGCATTCCCGGCGTTCGACGCAGCGTCCAGAAGATCAAGGACGCGTACGGCGAGAAGGGCTACTACCTCGCCGAGGTCGAGTACACGATCGAGAACGAGAAGGACAACGAGGTCACGATCAAGTTCAAGATCGTGGAGCACCAGTCCGTCTCCGTGCGCCGCATCACCTTCGTGGGCAACCTCGAGGTGCCGGACTCCGATCTGCGCGACGTGCTGGCGACCGGTCAGTCGAGCTTCTTCTCCTTCGGCTCCGGCGGCGCCTACAAGCAAGACGTCCTCGAGCGCGACGTGCTGATGCTCAGCGCCCTGTATTACGACAAGGGCTTCCTCAACGTGCAGATTGGCACGCCGCGCGTGATGCTCACGCCGGACCGCGAGGGCATCGAGATCACGCTGGTCATCCACGAGGGCCCCCGCTTCAAGATTCGCAGCCTGCGCATCTACGAGCGCGACAACGACGGCAAGGAAGTCGAGCCTCTCGGCGGGCGCCGCGCGCTGAGGCAGATGCTCCGGGCCAGCAGCGGCGACTACTTCAACCGCGCCGAGCTGGTGAAGGACCTGACCGCCGTTCGCACCCTGTACCGCGACGCCGGCTACGCCAACGTCGAGGCCGAGCCGGAGACCGAGCTCGACCCGGTGAAGCGCGAGGTGGACCTCACCATCCCGATTCGCCGTGGCCCCTTGGTCAAGGTGGAGCGCATCGAGATCAAGGGCAACACCAAGACCCGCGACAAGGTGCTGCGCCGGGAGATGGAGATCGAGGAAGGTCAGCTCTTCAGCGAGACCAAGCTCGAGGACAGCAAGCGCCGCGTCACCGCCCTCGGCTACTTCGAGCGCGTCGACGTCTCCACCGAGCAAGGCTCGGCGCCCGACAAGATCATCATCCGCTTCGAGATCGGCGAGCGCCCCACCGGCACCTTCCAGGTCGGCGCCGGCTTCAGCTCCGTCGAGAACTTCATCGCCACCGCGCAGATCCAGCAGGCCAACCTGTTCGGCAACGGGCAGTCCTTGGCCCTCCAAGCGCAGGTGAGCGGGCTCCGGCAGCTCATCAACATCCGGTTCTTCGAGCCGTATCTCTTCGATACCGACTGGTCGTCGAGCGCCGAGTTCTTCAACCAGCTCTACATCTTCCCGGACTTCTCCCGGCGAACGTTGGGCGGCGCCCTCACCTTCGGCTACGCGCTCATCCAGCCGTGGCTGCGCCTGAGCCTCACCGCCACCGCGCAGTACGACGCGGTCGACACCACCCAGACGACGACGTTCTTCGGGTCGACCCCCAGCTACTTCAGCTCCTTCTCGCGGCTCCCGCTGGCGAACCTGTTCAACTCCGGCCGCACCTTCTCGCTGCGCCCGGCCATCACGTACGACACCCGCGACAACCGTCTCTTCCCCACCTCCGGTCTCTACGTCTCGGCCTCCACCGAGTTCGCCGACGAGATCCTGGGGAGCGAGATCGAGTTCATCCGCCACACCATCAACGCCCGCATCTACTTCCCGCTCGGTGGGCAGACCCCGCAGCCGGGCTCGGGCTTCGTGCTCAAGGCGAACACCAACTTCGGCGTCGTCACCAGCCCCAACGCCACCGGCGTGCCGGTCTTCGCGCGCTACTTCCTGGGCGGCATCCTCGACGTCCGCGGCTACCGCCTGCGCACCGTCGGCCCGCGCCTGCCGCTGAACCAGTCGCTCGACGTCAACGCCGCGCCCATCGCCAACGGCGCCAACTTCGGCGGCAACGTCCAGGCCTACACCAACGTCGAGTTCGAGTTCCCGATCATCGACAAGGTGGGCATCCGCGGCGTCACCTTCTTCGACTTCGGCAACGCGTGGAACCTGGAAGACCAGTTCTGCCGCAACACGCCGGCGCCGCAGTTCTCGAACGTGGTGAGCCCCTGCTGGAAGGGCATCCAGAGCCTCACCTACCTCCGCACCAGCATCGGCGGCGGTATCCGCTGGTTCTCGCCGCTCGGTCCGCTTCGCTTCGAGTGGGGCTTCCCCATCAACAAGCAGCCGTACGAAGAGACCAGCGTCTTCGAGTTCACCATCGGCAACTTCTTCTGAGCTGAAGAAGCTCGTTTTCGCCGGGAAAACGGCGCGCCGAGAGGCCCCTTTGGGCCCCCCGCGCCAGGCACGCTCCGGAACGCCGAAGTCCGGCGCGTAACCACGCGAATTTACGCGGCATTAATCGCACGTAGCGGGCGCACATGGGTGTTTTCCGGGGGCCCAAAGCGGACTAAACATACGTGCACGATGACGACCCCGAATCAGCCGCCGCCCACGTCGCCCACGTCCAAGGTGCCCGTGTCCATCCAGGACGAGATGCGCTCGTCCTATCTCGACTACGCGATGAGCGTCATCATCGGTCGCGCCATCCCCGACGTGCGCGACGGCCTCAAGCCGGTGCACCGGCGAATCCTGTATTCTGCATATGAACAGGGCATGGTGCCCACCGCCGCGCACCGCAAGAGCGCCAAGATCGTCGGCGACGTGCTGGCCAACTACCACCCGCACGGCGACGCGTCGGTCTACGACGCCATGGTGCGTTTGGCCCAGGACTTCGCGATGCGCTACATGCTCATCGACGGCCAGGGCAACTTCGGCTCGGTGGACGGCGATCCGGCGGCCGCCTACCGCTACACCGAAGCGCGGCTCTCCAAGATCTCCATCGAGCTCCTCACCGACATCGAGAAGGAGTGCGTGGACTTCTCCCCGAACTTCGACGACTCGAAGCAGGAGCCCACGGTCCTTCCGGCGCGCTTCCCCAACCTGCTGGTGAACGGCACCGCCGGCATCGCGGTGGGCATGGCCACCAACATCCCGCCGCACAACTTGGGCGAGATCATCGACGCCACCGTGCACCTGATCCGCAATCCGCAGTGTCCCATCGAAGACCTGATGCGCCTGGTACCGGGCCCCGACTTCCCCACCGCGGGCCTCATCTACGGGCGCACCGGCATCGAGGCGGCGCAGCGCACCGGTCGCGGCACCATCCTCATGCGCGCGCGCATGGAAGTGGAAAAATCGCCGGGCCGCGGTGAGCGCGAGCAGATCGTGGTCACCGAGATTCCCTACCAGGTGAACAAGGCCCGCGTGCACGCCCGCATCGGCGAGCTCCTCCGCGACAAGAAGATCGAGGGCATCTCCGAGGTGCGCGACGAGTCGGACCGCGACGGCATCCGCCTGGTCATCGAGCTGAAGAAAGACGTGGTCCCCCAGATCGTCGTCAACCAGCTGTACCGGATGACCGATCTCCAATCGAGCTTCGGGTACATCAACCTCGCCATCGACCGCGGTCGCCCGGCGGTGCTGAACCTCAAAGAGACGCTGGCAGCGTTCATCGAGCACCGCCGCGACGTGGTCACCCGCCGCACCCGCTTCGAGCTGCGCCAGGCCGAGGGACAGCGCGAGATCGTCGAGGGCCTGGGCATGGCCACCACCGAGGTCGACCTCGTGGTGCGCACCATTCGCCAGTCGCGCGATCCGGAGACCGCCCGCGAAGCGTTGATGAAGCTGCCGCTCAAGGGCCTCGAGTCCTTCGTGCAGCGCGCCGGGCGCCCGGACAGCGAGATCGCCACCGCCAAGGCCCGCGGCGACTACTTCCTCTCGGAGCGCCAGGCCAAGGCCATCCTCGAGATGCGCCTCTCCAAGCTCACCGGCCTCGAGCAAGAGAAGCTGGCCGCCGAGTACGGCCACCTGTGCGACGAGATCGCCCGGCTGCGGAACATCCTGGCCAACGAAGACGTGCTCTTCAACGTGGTGGTCATGGAGCTCGAAGAGGTGCGCGAGAAGTTCGCCGACAAGCGGCGCACCGAGATCGTGCAGACCGAGGCCGAGATCAACGAAGAGGATCTCATCCAGGAAGAGGACATGGTGGTCACCATCTCCCACGCCGGATACATCAAGCGCACCAGCCCCAGCGCCTACCGCGCCCAGAAGCGGGGCGGAAAGGGCAAGGTCGGCATGGAAGCGCGCGAAGAAGACTGGGTCACCCAGCTCTTCGTGGCGTCGACGCACTCGTACATCTTCATCTTCTCCAACAAGGGGAAGGTCTACGTGAAGAAGGTCTTCGAGATTCCCCTCGCCGCCCGCAACTCCAAGGGTCGCGCCATCGTGAATTTCGTGGGCATGGAAGCCGCCGAGAAGGTGGTGGCCATCGTCGAGGTCCCGAAGATCGAGCCGGAGCGCTTCGTGGTGACCCTCACGCGCAAGGGGCAGATCAAGAAGACCGAGCTCACCGAGTACGAGAACTTCCGCGAGAAGGGCATCATCGGCGTCAAGGTCGAGGACAACGACGCGCTCCTCTCCGCGGCCCTCACCGACGGCTCCCGCGAGCTGCTCATCGCCACCAAGCAGGGACAGTCGATTCGCTTCCCCGAGGAGCAGGTCCGCCCCACCGGCCGCGCCACCATGGGCGTTCGCGCCATCGACGTCTCCGACGACGACCAGGTGGTGGGTATGATCGTCACCGAATCCGACCGCCACAGCGTGCTCGCGGTGTGCGAGAACGGCTTCGGCAAGCGCACGGTGCTCGACGAGTTCCGCGTCCAGAACCGCGGCGGCAAGGGCATCATCCTCATCGACGCCAGCGACCGCAACGGCCCGGTGGTGGACATCCGGCTGGTGAAGGACGGCGACGAGGTCATGCTCATCACCGACCGTGGCCAGACCATCCGCACCGCGGTGCAGGAGATTCGCGAAGTGGGCCGCAACGCCCAGGGCGTGAAGATCATGAGCGTCGACGGCGACGAGAAGATCGTCGCGCTGGAGCGCCTCGCCGAGAGCGCGGCCGACGAAGTGCCGGGCGGTGGCGAGTCGATGCCGCCCACCGAGGGCGAGAACGGTTCCCTCCCGCCGGACAGCATGCCCCCGCCGGAAACCCTCAACTGACCGAGACGTAACGAGCGAAAGGCGCGTTCCCCGAGAGGAGCGCGCCTTTCGTGTATTTTACATGCTCAATCCGCGGCGGCGTCGGGGGCGCCCGCGTCGCTGGTGGGCGTCGGGGTCTTGCACTCTTCCAGCGGCGCCACCGCCTCGAGCTTGCCGGGTTTGGCTTGCTTGGCGGTGAACCCGATGCCGAAGGAGAGTGAATCGCAGGGCACGTTGGGGTCCACCACCCCGGACGCGGTGATGTCGAGGTTGGTGTTCACGAAGCTCGAGATGAGGCTGTAGCTCGGGTCCGACTCGCAGAGGCCAATCTGCCGGAAGCCCTTCACGATGTCGGTGCCCTTGGAGCGACCGGCGATCATGCCGTCTTCCACCGTCCAGGTGCCCTCCTGCGAGCGCACGAGCTTGCCGGTGAACAGGCTGCTCTGCATGCGCAGGGGAAACGCGGTGGCGATGGCGTTGCGACCGGGGAACCAGAAGAGCGTGTCGTTGGGCAGTGCGCTGATGAGGTAGCCATTGCGCACGTACGCATCGAGCGTCGCGATCTTCGAGTCGGGAAGCTCATTGCCGGTGCGCGGGCCCTTCAGAACGTCTTCCTGCACCTTCCACGGCATGTCCGGCGTGAAGCACGGGTGCGTCTTCCAGTCGTCGCTCCGGCAATCCCACGGAAGGACACTCTCGAGGCCAGGCGACGGGTACAGATCGACGCGC
Organism: Polyangiaceae bacterium; assembly: GCA_013141295.1. Taxonomy (GTDB): domain Bacteria; phylum Myxococcota_A; class Polyangia; order Polyangiales; family Polyangiaceae; genus JABFRG01. The sequence goes on along the minus strand of JABFRG010000554.1, from coordinate 5,307 downwards.
ACCTGGGCGTCGGTGGCCTTCCCGTTGTACTGCGAGATGCGGACGATGAAGTTGTAGGAGCCGATGCAGAGCGAGCAGTTGAAGTTGTCGGCGTTGAGGCCGTACTTCTTCGCCACCTCGGGGACCACCGCCGCCTGGTAGGCGAAGCGCCCGAAGGTGTTGTCGCGGCAGTAGTCACCGTCGAAGGGAATGGCGGTGCCCGGGTTCTTGCAGGAGACCGGGATGGAATCACCGCTATTGCAGGTGGGCGAGTTGGTGCACACGCCGTCGAGGTCGAAGCCCTGGGTCTGCCACACGTTGGCGTTGGGCTTGCCGTCGGGCCCCCGTTCGCCGAGGTCGAGGGTGCTCAGCGCCAGGTAGAACGGCGGGAGGTCGGCGTCGGAGGTGGGCGCCGGCCGGTCGGATTCACGGGGCACGCCGGCGCTGTCGCACTTGCCCACCTTGCCGGACCAGAAGCCGATGCCTTTGCCCTGCGGTACGGTCGACGGGAGGATGAGGCTCGTATCGTAGACGTTGCAGCCCCCGGTACCGGCGAAGGCCATGGCCAGCGGCAGCCCCAGGCCGAGCGCGGTCACGCCGAGGATGGGAAGCGTCTTTTGCACCCCTTCATCATACGCGGATTGACAGGAGGGCCAAACTCGAAGAGGTACGAGAGATGGGTCTACGCAGTCGAATCTACGGGGCGCTCTCTTCCTCGCGAAATGCCGGCTTTGCGCCGCTCCGCGTGCCGGGAGACCTGCTCTTGCGGGTGAATGCCTCGCTGGGGCGGCCGCTGGCTCCGGATGCGGAGCTCCAGGCGCGCAAGGAGGCCCAGGCTCGGCTCGAGCATCTGCGCGCCACCCGGGCCGCCGACGCCCCCGCAGCGGCGGTCCAGGCGCCGGTGGTCGTGTACTACGAGAAGGATCGCAACAGCCGCCTTCTCGGGCGCATCGAGGAGATCCTCCGCGCCAAGAACGTGATGTTCACCAAGCTCGACGTGCACAACGACGAGTCGGCAATGTCGTTCGTGCGAACCCAGGCCAAGTGCGACGCCGACCAGCTCCCGATCGTCTTCGTGGCCGATCACGCGGTGGGCGACTACAACGCCCTGGTGGCCGCCGACGTGGCCGGCGACTTCGCGGCGCGGGTTTGGCCCGCCGTTGCCGCCAAGACGCCGGCGAGCTGAGGAGTCAGAAGTCGAAGCCGAGCTGCACGCGACCGCGCTTGCCGTCGTAGCTCGGAAAGATGCGGAGGCCGGTGACCTGCAGATCGCGCACGTAGACGGCCCGGGGCAAGAGCCCGAGGCCCAGGACCACCCCGCCGAGGAGCTGCGCCACGCCGCTGGTCACCAGCGCGACGCGGTTCACCGACTCCTCGGTGCACTTGTCGATGCCCCCCTCGAAGCCCGGCACGTCCACTTCCGGGGGATTCACGCAGTGATCGCGACTGGCGAGATCGATCCAGGGGCCGACGATGGGCACGAGGAGCGCGCGGTCTTTGTTGAGCGTGCTGGAGGCGCCGGCGATGAGCGTGGGCAGATAGGCGGCACCCAGGAGGATGCTTCCGGCGGCGATGGCGCCCACCGTACGCGCGGTCTCCACGCGGCCCCCCACCGGCGACGTTTCGCCGACAGAATACGTGCCGCGCATCTCCACCCGGGCCGCCGGCGGGATGGCGCGTACCACCGTCGGCTTGTCGGTGGCCACCTCGATGCGATCGCCGCGGAGGGTCGCGCTGCCGGGCGTGACCTCGAGCTTGGTGGTGCCGTCCCGACCGCGAAGCCCGATGACCCGCTGCTCCTCGTCTACCAGCACCGCGTCACCATCGCCCACCACGACGACCTGCCGGTCCACCCGCACCACCTGGGCCGGTTCGGTCCCCTGCACCAGCTCACCGGGCGCGAGCGGCGTACGGTCCCCGCCGGCCACGATGGCGGTCGGGCGAAAACGCGAATCCGTGTAACCTGCAGCGGTCTGCGGCTTCACGTACTCGACGATCTCGGTCTCGCTGGCGCAGCCCGCTAGGCCGAGTCCGAGCGCTTGAACCCCAAGGACGACCCCAAGTGCCCGAGCGCGCGCGCCTCGAGACACGCCGGAGATCCGGGCTCGACGATGCGGCAATCCTCCGGACGATGCGCGTAGATCTTGCACGGGTATTTGCCTTTCTCCGACGTATCGAGGGCGCCGCATACGTGACCTTGGTTGACGATGAAGCGAAAGTGCGGCGGCGCCGCCTGCAGCTCGGTGAACTCCGCGAGCCGCGTGGGACCCATCCGGAGCTCGTCGGGCTCCAGCAGGTGCACCGTGTGGGGCCCGTGGTGGCAGCAGCGGCCGCAGTCGACGCAGTCGCCTCCCTCGGGGTCGGGGGCGCCGGCGACCGGCGAGAGCCCTACAGCGCGATCGGCCACTTGACCCCTTCGAGCTTCTTGGCGGCGCGCCGCAGATCGTCGCGCAGGCGCTTGAGCGAGACGCGATCGGCGGGGTTTCGCCGGAGCGCCGAGAACAGGATCTCGGCCAGCTCCTCGCAGCGCGGCACCTTGGCGAGCTTCTGCACGCCCTGCGGCGAGCCGTCGTGGGCCAGGTGCATGCCGACCATGGCGACCTCGCTCTGGGCGTCGAACAAGACGGTCCCGGTGAGCGTCTCGAAGGCCAGGCAGGCGAAGGCGTAGACGTCGGTGGGCAGCGGCGAGGTGGGGCCCTCGAGGGCGCCCCAGACCTCCGGCGCGCCGTACGGGCCGGTGGCGCAGCCCGGGCGAATCTTCCGGCCGGAGAGGCCGAAGTCCACCAGCACCGCGGCGCCGCCCCCGCGGAGAATGACGTTCGACGGCTTGATGTCGAGGTGGGCGATGCCCACGCCGTGCATCGCCTCGAGCCCCGCGAGGATGTCGTCGAAGATGCGAAACGCCCGGGGCACGTCCAGGGTGTGGGCGCCGATCTCGCGCTCCAGGGTGGCGCCCTCCACGAACTCCATGACCAGGATGGGCTTGGGCCGGGCCGCGAGATCGAAGGTCACGAAGCGCGCGAGGTTGGTCTGCGCGGGCAGGCCGATGAGCGCGGTGGCTTCTTCCCGGAACAGCTGCATGAACTCCGTTTCGCTGAGGCTGCGGGCGGCCGTCTCGGAGTAGTCCGGCACCTTCAACGCGAAGCGCTCCGCCTCGGGATCGTGCCGCTCTTCCAGGCGATTGACCAGGAACACCGAGCCCACCGCGCCGGCGCCCAGCGGGCGAATGACGTAGAAGCCGCCGAGCGTGCGCCGGGCAGGCACCCACGAGGGCAGCGCCACGCTCACCGACACGTTGGGGGCGCGCCCACCGGACTCCTGGGGCAGCTCCAGCAGGCGGAACGCCGAGGCGGTGGCCAGGGTGGCCATGGCCCGGGGAATGCGGTGCGAAAGATCGTCGGCGTACTTGCCTAGCGTCTCTTCCCGGAGCGGTCCGTCGCCAGCGAGCACCCGCGCCACCGCGTCGGCGAGCGACACCGCGTGACCACCTCCGGCGAGCGGCGGTCGCTCGAAGCGCTGGCGTGCCACGCCCAGGATCTGCCCCACGGCGGTCACCGCCCCTTCCAGGGTGGTCAAGGTGTCGACGTTGCCACTGGAGAGCGCACGCAGCGACGGCGCGGCTTCGATGGCGGCCAGCGCCCCGCGCATGCGCACCAGGCTGATGCGCAGGGCCTCGCCCCGGGCCGAAGCGTCCGGAACCAGCGTGTTGCAAAGCTCGGTGAAGGCGTCGAGGAAGGAGCCCACCCCGCCGGGAGGCCGGCGAAACGAGGGCGGCAGCAGCGAATCGAGCTTGTCCGTGACCGACCCCAATGCGTTCATCTGTCGGTCGAATCGTGCATACTGCACGAGCATGTGCTCCAGATCGGGGAGCATGGAGGCCTCGGCCAGGGTCTCGAGGTCGTCGGGCGTGGGCAGGTCGGTGATCAGGAGCAGGAACACGTCGGTGACGTCGATTCCCTCCACCCGCACCAGCGCGTCGAGGGCCCGCGCCAGGGTCGCCAGCTGCGCGCGCCGTAGACCGGGCGCCGAGAACGCGAACGGGTTGCCCAGGAGCGAGCGCGCGATGCGACGGAGGCGGGTTTGCACCGCCCGGCTCCCCTCCTCTGCTTCGACGGTATCGCCGTCGGCCACGTGCAGGAGAGCGCGCAGGCGCCGCATGAGGATGGCCGGGCTCGACTCCTCGGTGGGCGCCAGCAGCCAGTCGGCGACGTCGCCGCGCAAGGCGTCGAGCCGCTCTTCCAGGGTGCGGACGTCGGATGCGTTGGTACCGAGGCGCAGCAGATCGCCCACCACGTTGTGCTCCAAGAGCGCCGCGTGCAGGTCGCGGAGCGAGGCCACCGAGGTGCGCCGCGACGACTGCGGCGACGAGAGCCCGGCCACGTAGGTGCGGCCCAGGTCGAGGAGTTGTTTGCCCTGGGCGAACGCCGCCGGGGCGCCGGACTCGGCGAACGCGGTGAGGGCGCGGCGCACGCGGTCGCCCAGCCGATCGTCGTCGTCGCCGCCCTGCTCGAGGTCGAGGATGATCTCCCGAGCCAGGACGTCGGCGCCGTCGTCGTCACCGATGCGGAAGCCGCCGCGGGTGAGCTGGGCGACGGTCCGGGCGCAAACGCGGTCGGTGAAGGCGCTGGGGCCGAACTCCCGGCGGAGCTCGAGGACAGCGTCTGCGGCGCTGGCGACGTCGTGCTCGATGACGCGCTCGAGGATGGTCTCCGCGACGTCGGGCTCGGCCTCGGCGGCCCGGGCCAGCCCCCACACCAGGGCGGCGCCGATGCCGGCGTCCTGCTTCGCACGCTCCATGGCGAGGCCGAGCTTCTGGAGCGCGACGTCGGGATCGACAGCCGCGAGGGCGGCGATGGACGTGGCTGATCGACGCCACTCGGTGGGCGTGAGCGACGGGCCGAGCGCCGTCTCCAGGGCCTCGACGCCCCCGTCCTGCCACTTGGCCAGGAGGCCGCGCGCCACCGCCACGTGCCGCCACACCAGCGACTCCCGATCGCCGAGAAGACGCGCCCAGGCGGGGGCCACGTGCTCCATGCCGAAGGCGCGGAGGCCGTGAAGATCGCCGCTCGCGGCCTTCCGGGCGGCTTCCCGGGCTGCCCGCTCGAGGATGCGCGCGGCAAGCCTGCGCGAGGGGAGCGAGCCGGTGGATGCCCGGTCGATCCAGTCGCGGGCCAGATCGCGACGGGAGATGAGCACCAGGCAGAGGGCGCCGTCGGCGAGGCCGAGGCCGATGGGCAGCTCCAGGAGCAACGCGATGCGGGCGCGCGCCGCCGGCGTCGCGATGGACTTCGCCGACGACTGGGCCATGCGCGCGGAGAGCACCGCCAC
>JABFRG010000795.1 GCA_013141295.1 Polyangiaceae bacterium | reverse complement strand
GGCCACCGCCGCCAAGAGCTACGTCGGCTGCGACTTCTACCCGACGGTGCTCGCCAACACCGTCGACTCGGTCTTCGACTTCGCGGTGGCGGTGGCCAACGTGGGCAAGGAGGCGGCGACCCTGAGCGTGAGCGGACCGGGCATCGATGCCACCAAGGTCACCGTCGATGCGGGCGAGGTGCGCATCGTGAAGCTGCCCTGGGTGCGATCGCTCAAGGGCCTCGACGCCGACGCCTGCGGCAACGGCCAAGCGCAGAACCTCAACGTGGTGGCCAAGGGCGGCGCGTACCACCTGCAGAGCTCGTCGCCGGTGGTGGTCTACCAGTTCAACGCGCTCCAGTACGCGCCGGACGACTCCAAGAGCTTCGCCGCCTGCGCCGGCTACCGCGTGTGCGCCACCAGCCACGTTCCCAACGGCTGCTTCTCGTTCTCCAACGACGCCACGTTGCTCTTCCCCGCCACCGCGGTGAGCGCGAACTATCGCGTCGCAGCGCTGGATGGCGGCCTTCTCTCGTTCACCGCCCTCGCCGACGACACGCGCATCTCGCTGCGGCTTCCGGCCGGTGCCTCGGTGGCCGGCAGTGCCGACGGCACGGTGGCGAAGACCGCCGCCGGTCGCGTGCTCTCGCTCCGGCTCGAGAAGGCGGGCGACGTGGCGCAGGTGGACGTGGAGGGCAGCTCCGCTTCGTTCTCCGGGGCCCTCGCCACCGGCAATCATCCGTTCCAGCTCATCTCGGGTCACGCCTGCGCGCAGGTGCCGCAGGGCGTGCCCGCGTGCGACCACACGGAGGAGCAGCTTCCGCCGGCCGAGTCGCTGGGCTCATCGTACTTGCTCGCGGCGCCGACCGGACCGTTGGGCAACCCGGTGGCGCGGTGGGTGCGACTGGTGGGCAACGCCGACGGCACCGAGCTCGAGTACGCGCCGAGCCGGCCCGCCGGATGCCCGACGCACCTCGATGCCGGCGAGGTGGGCAACTGCGGCCTGGTGGAGGGCAACCTGGCGATCAAGGGGTCGCACGAGCTCTTGGTGGTGTCGTCGCTGCTGGGCGCGAGCGTGGTGGATTCCTTCGGCGGCGCGGGTGATCCGTCGCTCTACACCCACGCCTCGCTGGAGCAGTTTCGCACGCGCTACGTGTTCCTGGCGCCCAAGGGCTACGACGCGCAGTTCGCCGACATCTTGACCGAGCGCGACACCGAGCTGCTGCTCGACGGCCGGAAGCTCTCCACCGCGAACCTCGAGCCCACCTCCGGCAGCTACGGCGTCTTGCGGGTGCGCCTGGAGGCCGGCGTGCACGAGCTCTCCGGCAACCACCCCATCGGCCTGGGGGTCGACGGCTACGGGGCCTACACCAGCTACGCCTATCCGGGCGGTCTCGACGCTCGCTTCATCGCTCCCGCTCCTTCGGTGAAATAAATGAAGAATGCACGTATTGTGTCGGTCCTCGCACTGGTTGCGCTGGCATTGGGGTGCAGCAGCACGCCGGTGGGGGAGGGGAGCGGCCCGGTCGCCTGCACCCCGCCCCCGGGAGAAACATGTACGATAAACCCATCGTGCGGGTGCGGCGTGGGCTTCACCTGCGCCTACGTCTCGGCCAGTGGCGCCAAGGCGTGCATCACCGCGGGGGAGGGCAAGGTGGGTGCAGCCTGCTCCGCGGGCGCCCTCTGCGGCGCGGGTCTGGTGTGCAACGACGGCGTGTGCGCCATGCCGTGCACCAACGTGGGCGGCGCCTGCAAGACCGACGGAGCCGCGCCGTCGAAGTGCCTCGCCACCACGTCTCCGGCGGGTGCGGTGGGCGTGTGCACCATTCCCTGCGACCCCACCCGCGAGACCGCGTGCGGCGACGCCCCGGTGGGAAAGCGCCGGCAGTGCGGGGTGTGGAGCGGCGAGTACACCAGCTGCATCGCCACCACCGCCACCGAGGTGCCGGAAGGCGGCGCGTGCGGCGAGGGAAAGTTCTGCGCCGCGGGCACCTTCTGCACCCGCGAGACGTCGGGCAACCCCCGCTGCCGCCGGATGTGCACGGTCGGTTCTTCTGCGTGCGCGTGCAACGGGTTCGCGCCGGACATCTCCGTCGGCGGCGTGACCTACGGCGTGTGCCCGTGAGCTCCCACGAAAGGAAACCCACGTCATGAAAGCTCCTTCGCTCCTGCTCTCCCTCCTCCTCACCGCGTGCAGCAGCGCGGCCGATCCCCCGGCGCAGATCGCCGAAGACGATGCCGGCGCGCCGCTCCGCAGTGATGGCGGTGGCGAGACGGTCATCCCGCAAAAGGACGCTGCCCCGGACGCGCCGCCCTGCGTTCCCGGGGGCGCAAACTTCCCGCAGTGCCGTGGCGGCGTGCGCCACGTGTTCTCCATCGGCTGCTCCACGCAGCGTGCGCCCGGCTGCCTGGGCGAGGGCGGCTTCGCCGATGGTGCGGCGCAAGACGTCCTGGTCGACGTGTACCCAGCCGTCACCGCTTCGACCGTGGCCGACTACAGCCTGCCCGCAGCCACCGGCGTGGTGCTCGCCGATGGTCTGTACCAGTACGTCTTCTCCAGCACCGAGCCGGGTCTGCTCGCCACCGGCACGCGCGATGGCCTCGCCCGCACCGTCGGGTCCGAGGCGGGCCGCGATCCCTACGTGCGCGAGAGCTACACCCTCGATCGCGCGACCATGAGCTTCTCCGCCCAGCGCCTCGACTCGCGCTTCACCACCGACTGCCCCACGCAGCGCTCCCGCACCAGCGTCTCTTGCATCGGCAAGCTCGTCCGTTAGTCCCGGCGGCTTTGGCGCAGTGAGGCGATCTCGCTCTTGGAGGGGTTCACGATGATGAGCCCGTGGTCGCCGTCGACGAGCGCGATGTCGCCGTCGGACATCCAGCGAAAGAGGCCTTCCACGCCCACCAGCGCCGGGACGTCCAGGAGGCGCAAGAGCACGCCGGTGCGCGGGCTGGTGGCGCGCTCGGTGAGCACGATGCCCACCGGGTGGGTGCGCGCCGAGACCAGGAGATCGAACACCGTGAGCCCGTCGCCCACCAGGATGGCCTTGGAGGGGAGCTCGGCGCGTTTGTCGACGTCGGCGATCATGGAGAGGGCGTCGCACAGGTCTTCGACGTCCTTGGCGCGCTCCTCGAGGAACGGGTCGCGGGTGAACGCAGCGGCGGTGCGGGTGACCTCGCGGGCCACCTGGCTGAGGGCGTTGGGAATGCCGCCACCGTCCGTCACCAGCTCGAGCGCGCGCTCGCGGAACCGCTGATCGTCCAGGATCTCCACATAGGTTTGCAGGAACGCCGCCTCGCGCCCGAGCGAAAGGGCGCGCGCGTGGGCGGCGATGGACCGCAGCGACTTGTCGGCCACGTCGAAGGCGCCGCGGAGCCGGCTCTCTTCTTCGGCGGTACCATTGAGCGCCATCTTCGCCGAAGGACGCTGCGCCGGACGCCGGAGAGCTGCCGCAGCACCGAGCGCGCGCCCACCCACGATGGGTCGACCGGTGAGCGTGACCTTGCGCGTGCCGCCACCGGCCTTGCGGGTGGGCCGTTCGCGGCGCTCGTCGAGGAGATCGGCGGTGCGAATGCTGGCGGCGATGAGCGCCGACATGAGCATCAGGCGCTCGACGTCCTCGTCGGAGAAGCGCCCGTGCGCCCGCTGCACCACCACCGCCCCCAGGGCGTTCACCCGGCCGGGGATGGGAACGGCGAGGAACACCGGGTAGCGCTCCTCGCCGAGCTCGGCGAAGTGCTTGTACTTTGCATGCTCATGCGCGAGGTCGGCGCGGGTGGGGTGCATGGTCGACACCGCGGTGCCGGTGATGCCCTCGCCCACCGAGAGCTGCACGGTGCCGATGGCCGCGCGCCCGTAGCCCACGTTGCCGCGCATCACCAGGGTTTGCCCGTCGCCCTCGCGCACGTAGATGCTGCACACGTCGGCGCCCAGGATCTTGGCGATGCGGGCCGGCGCCGCGTCGAGCAGCGCCACCAGCGGCATTTGCCGCGCGAAGAAGCTGGTGAAGGAGAGCACCGCCTCCAGACGCGACGTTTCGTCGGGCGCGGACGGGGGACGCTTCATGGAAATGCATGACTAGTACCTCGCACGCAGGAGATCAATGTAGCCCGCGGGTAGGATATGCACTCCATGGCGCCCCGAGAGGCGCCGCTCAGTCGTCGCGCTTGGCCTCGAACACGCACCCGCCCTCGCAGGTGCCACCGAAGGAATCGGCGCCGGTGAACGTGCCCTGGCAGGTGCCCACCTCGCCCTTGGCGCTACGCCCCACCAGCGCGAGGCTCTTTCCGGTGATGGTGGCGTCGAAGGAGATGGCGCCGCTGGCGCACTGGATCTGCGCCTTGCATCCGGTTTGTTGTATGTTGCACGTGTCGAGCTTGCAGTCGCCCTTCACCGTCTTGGTCTTCCACTTGCCGGTGGCCAGCTGGCACGAGCCGGGCGGGGCGTCGCCCGAGGTGGGCGGGACGTCGTAGGCGGTGGGTTGGCTGCCGGACCAGTCGGCGCCGGCGCTGCAGGCCGCGAGAGCGAAGAGGGGGCCGGCGAGGCATGCGAGGTGACGAAGAGAATTCATGGGGCTCCGTGGGGCTTCGAGGAAGGACGCATCAGCAGGTGAGCTTGCTCACGCACTGGCCGGTGGAGCGGACGCAGCGCTTGCACTTGTCGTGGCAGTCGGAGTCGGCGGTGCAGCCACCGTGGGAGCCGGACGACGAGCTGCTGCTGGAGCCTCCGCTGCTGCTCGAGCTGCCGCCGGACGACGAGCCGGTGGGAGCGGGACCGGAGCACGACGTGACCTCGGTGGCGCTGGTGTCGCACTGGAGGCGGCCCTTGCAGCTCGTGACCTTGGTCTGGCTGGCGAGGCATTTGACGCCAGAGGGGTAGCAGTAGCAGCCGCCGGCCGACTGGCAGCAGTCCCCGCCGGAGGGCGCGCAGGTGCCCGAAGGCTCCGGGCGCACGCCGCTGATGGTGCCGGTGGCCGCAGGGGCGGCGGTGACGCACCCGCACGATCGCCCGCTGTTGCCGCTCACCTGCCAGCTGAAGCACTCGTTGCCGTTGGCGGTCGCGTCCGGCTGCTTGCACTCGCAGGAGCCGCTTCCGGGAAAGCCCGAAGTGGCGCAGCACACCGCGGACGGCAACGCGCTGCTGGAGCAGTCGGTGTACGGCGGCTCCTGCGACGTGTACTGCGAGCTGCACTTGCAGCTCCGGGTGCCCAGAGTGCAGGTGAGGCGGCTCGCGTAACTGCTGGTCGAGCCGCTCGACGAAGAAGAGTCGCTGCTGGAGCAGCCGGCGAAGGCGGCGACGCTCAGGGCTGTGAGCACGCAGACGATGGCGACCCGGGACTTGAGGGAGAACGAGTGCATGGGAGCTCCTGGCTAGAGGCTCGTCATGGAGCAAAGGCCGAGCCAGCGTGCTTTCGCCCGCGATGCGGCGTTCGTCGGCATGACGAAGCTTCGTCACGACGACGAACCGTCGTCACGAGCGAGCTCAATTCACGCTACGAGCCACCAGTGCCTCTTGCGATAGTCAATTCCGTTGCGTGCACTCTTCACGGAACCTGGGCGGCCCAGTTCAGCCCCCCGCGGTCCACGTCCGGGCGGGTCGGGGCCGGGCGCACCACCAGGAAGGTCACGAGACCGATGCCCACCGCGGCGACGCCCGCCGAGGTCCAGAACCACCACTTCTTGTAGAGCGGGGTCTTCTCCGGCACCAGCCGCGCGTCGAGCGGCAGGTACTGGCCGGCGCGGAGCGTCACCTGCGTGTCGTAGGTGGTGAAGCCATCCTTGGTGATGGTGAGCCGGTGCTCGCCGGGGCCTCGGGTGATGGAGACCGGCGCCGGGCCCATGTCGGTGCCGTCGAAGCGGACGATGGCAGCCCGCTGATCGGCGGTGAGGCGGATGGTCGCCGGCTGCTCGGCCATGGAGACGTCGATGTCGGCCTTGGTGCCGGGCTTGAGGGAACGGGCGATCTCGATGGTGTCGTAGCCGGCGAGGGAGAAGCTGAAGAGCGCATTCCCCGGATCCACCAGCACCGTGTACGTCTCGCGCTGGGGTGAGGTGGGCTTCCCGGCGGGCGCGGTGCCGGCCACGAACACGTCGGGGGCGCTTCCGGGGACCAGCGGCCTTCCCTCCACCAGCACCGCCGCAGCCGCGGGGCGCGCGTGGACCGTCACCGTCACCAGCTTGCGATCGATCTCCGCCATGTACGTCTTGGCCTGCTCGAGGAAGAGCGCGGGCATCGGATGCGCGGCGTCGGTCTCCGCGAGCGCCGCCTGGAAGGTCGCGCGGGCGAGCGTGTACCGGCCGAGAAAGCGCTGACAGACGGCGATGTTGTACGTGGTGAGCGGATGCGGCACGAGGCTCCGGGAGCGCTCGAAGGCCTCGAGGGCGCGCGACCACTCGGCCTCTTCGATCGCTTGGGCGCCTTGCTTGAAGGCGGCGCGGGCCTGCTCGGAGGCTTGATCCGCCGGCTCGTCGGCGCGCGCAGGGAGGGCGGCGAGCATCGCCACGAGGAACGGCAGAAGGAGAATGCGCTTCATGGTTTTGCCGAGGGGAGAGGGAGGTCGGTGGCCGTGACGCCGCGTCCGATGTTGGACGTTGCGGTGGGAACGGGGATGGCGGATGCCGAGGGCGCGATCGAAGCGGACGGGCGCGCGCTGGGCCGACCCACCGCATGTCCGCCGGTCCGCGGAGCCGCGCTGGGCGCCGAGCTGGGGGTCGAAGGAAGGGGTGCCGGCGCCGTCGTGGTGGCGACGTTCGCGAAGGTGGGGAGAGGGCTCGCGGTGGCGACGGTGGGCACGTCCTGTGCACGCGCTGGGCCGTGCGAAGGACGGAGACCGAGGTAGCCCCCCACGCCGATGAACGGCAGCGCGGCCGCGAGGCCGATGAGCCACGGCGTGATGCGTCGGGGTGCGGCCGGCGGCACGTGGGTGCTGGCGAAGGCCCCCGGCGCGCTCATGCGGGAGCTCGCTTCGAGGCCCGGACGCAGCGCCCGTTCCGCGTCGGTCAAAGGCCCGAGCGCGTCGAGGGTGGCGGTCTCGGCGGCGAACGGACGCAGCGCTTCCTGGAAGGCGAGCATGCCCGGGAAGCGCTCGCCGCGATCGCGTCGGGTCGCTCTCTGGATCACCTGCGCCAGCGCTGGATCCACCCACGGCGCCAGGGTCTCCAGCGGCGTGAGGTTTTGCGTGCATACTGCAAGAATGAGCTCCCCGGTGGACTTCTTTCCGGCCCACGGGCGCTGGCCGGAGAGCCCTTGGTACAGCGTGAGCCCCAGGCTCCACACGTCGGTGCGAGCGTCCACGTCCTTGGCGTTCTGCGCTTGCTCCGGCGACATGTATGCGGGCGAGCCGAGAATGCCGCCGGTCTGGGTGAGCTCGGTGGTGTCCTCGCCGGTCTCGGCCAGGCGCTTGGCGATGCCGAAGTCGCACACCTTGGCCACCACCGTGCCGTCGTCTTGCTCCGCGAAGAAGAGGTTCGCGGGCTTCAGGTCTCGGTGCACGATGCCGGCGTCGTGAGCCACCTGGAGCCCTTCGCAGGCCTCGATCATCAAGCGCACCAGGGGGCCCGCACGCAGGGCGCCGCGGGTCTCCACCAGCCGCGCGAGATCCACGCCGCGGAGGAGCTCCATGACCAGGAACGGCTCGGCGGTGGCGGCGTCGACGCCGGAGTCCACCAGGCGCGTGACGTGGGGGCTGGCGAGGGCGCCGATGGCCGAGACCTCGCGGGCGAAGCGCCGACGGAGGCCGCTGTCGGTGGCGATCTTCAGGAGCTTCACCGCGACCCGCGCGCCGTCCGGGCTCTCCGCCTCGAACACCTCGCCCATGCCGCCGCCCCCGAGCCGCGAGACGACGCGGTAGAGACCGCCCACCAGCTGGCCACCCGCGCCGGACGCCAGCTCCTCGGCCGACTCCGGGAGCGGGATGCGCTCGCGCGAGGGCTCCGCGGAAGGCGGCGTCGCGTGCAAGGTGTCGGCTTCGACCAACGAGACCGCGATGCCGGTGCGCTCGAGGGCGTCGCGAAGCGCACGTGCCGACGGATAGCGCCGCGCAGGATCGCGCAGCAGCGCCGCGTGCACCGCGCGCACCACCGAGGCCGGCAGCCAGGGCGCGTGGTCCTGCAGCGAAGGGACCGGCGCGGTCATGAGCGCCACCACCAGCTCGCTCCAGGTCTCGATGCCCTCGAAGGCCGAGCGCCCGGCGAGCGCCGCGTAGAGGGTCATGCCCAGGCTCCACACGTCGGAGCGCGCGTCGACCTTGCCAGCGTCCACGCACTGCTCCGGCGACATGTAGAGCGCCGTGCCCAGCAGCGCGCCGGTCTCGGTGAGCGACTCGTCGTCGCCGTCGATGGCTTTGGCGATGCCGAAGTCGCAGAGCACCGCCCGGAGCTGCCCCCCGCCCATATCTTCCAGGAACACGTTGGCGGGCTTCAGATCCCGGTGCACGATGCCGTTGTCGTGGGCGTAGGCCAGGGCCTCGCAGGCCTGCATCGCCAGCGTGACCAAGGTGCCCGCGTCGAGGGGCCCGTGGGTGCGCAGGTGGCCTTCCAGGTCTTGCCCCTGCAAGAGGCGCATCACCAGATACGGGACGCCGTCCTCCACGCCGTGATCGGTCACCGAGACGATGCCCGGGTGCCGCAGCTTCTGGCAGATGCGCGCCTCGCGGCGGAATCGCGAGAGCAGGTTCTGGAGGTTGCGCGGGTGCGCCACCAGCCCCGAGAGATGCTTGAGCGCATGTCGCTGGCCTTGCGCGTCGACCGCCTCGTACACCGCACCGAAGCCCCCGGCGCCCAGGAGACGCACCACCGTGTAGCCGGCGAAGGTGCCACCGGGGGCGAGGGCGACGGCAGCTTCGCCGCTCATTCGCTGCTCCGCTTGTCTTTGATGCGCAGCAGCTCGAGCCGGCTAGCGAGGGTGGTGCGCGCGATACCGAGGGCGCGGGCTGCGTGCGCCACGGTGCCCTTCGCCTCGTCGACCGCGCGTCGCAAGGTCGCCTGCTCGCGCTCGTCGAGTCGCGCGCGTTCCGCCTGGATGTTCTGCCACACGGTGGAGAGGGGGGCGTCGCCTTCGGCTGCCGGTCCGCTGGCCGGCGCCGCGAGGCTCTCCGGGCGTGAGCCTTCCAGGTCGCGAGCCTCGTAGTGCTCCGGCAACAGCTCGGTGGCCTCGGGATCGCGGAAGAGCGCGCGTTCGCGGGCGCGCGCGGTGACCGCCTCCAGCTGACGCACGTTCCCCGACCACTCCAGCCGCTCGGAGACCAGCAAGCGTCGCAGTGGCAACGAGAGCGTCCAGCGGCGCCGGAGATCGAGGCGCGCCAGGGTCGCCTCGGTGAGCATGGGAATGTCGCCGCGCCGCCTCCGAAGCGGCGGCAGCTCGATCTCCACCTGGGCCAGTCGGTAGAAGAGATCCTCGCGAAAGCGTCCGCTCTGCACCGCCGCCCGTACGTCGCCGTTGGTGGCGGCGATGATGCGCACGTCGGCGTGCTTCGGCTCCGCGCGATCGTGACCGAGGGGGCGATAGGTACCGAATTGGGTGAAGTCGAGGAGCAACCTCTGCGCCTGCAGCGGCAAGTTCAAGAGCTCGTCGAGGATGAGCACCCCGCGGTGGGCGTACTCCACCAGGCCCACGCGCCGACCGGTCGCACCGGAGAAGCTGCCGCGCTCGTGGCCGAAGAGCTCCGAGGTGATGGTGTTGAGGTCCTCGCTGCCGCCGAGCATGGCGCGAACCGCCGGGCGCCGACCGCTCGCCTGGGCGATGGCCTGGGCAAAGGCGGTCTTGCCGGTGCCCGACTCGCCGAGGATGAGGATCGACGCCTTGGAGTCGATGGCCGTCTCCAGCTCCCGTCGCACACCGGCCATCGAGGGCGGAGCCAGGAGATCCGCCAGGGTGGCGGCCTTGCGCGCGTCGGTGGTGTGGCTCTGCGCTTCGTCGAGGGTGGCGCGGAGCCCCTCGGTCGCCTCGTGCTGGCTCACCAGCGATCCGATGATGGCGGCCGCTGCCAGGAAGAATTCGACGTGTGCATCTTGCACGAACTTCGAGCGGTCGCGCACGTCGACGTAGAGCACCGCGCGCCTCCCGACGCTGCCGGGAAGGGTCACCGCCAGCGCCGAGACGATGCCCAGCGAGGCGATGCTCGCGGTGGAGCCCAAGGTGGCGTTCCAGGTGGCGCAGCCCTGGGATTCCAGCGCCTCGCGCACCAGCGTGCGGCTGATCTCCTCGCGCTCCTCCGGCGCCAGGCTCTTGCCTTTGCCGCGTGCGTTCAGCGCCAGGGTGCTCCCGTTCTCGAGCACCACCAACACCAGGCCGCGATCGGCGCCCAGGAGCTCCACCACCACGTCGAGGCACTCGTCGAGCACCGCTTCGCGGGCCTCGAGCGCACGGAAGACGCGCTGGACGAGCTCTTGGAGCGCCGACCAGAGCATCGCCTGGGTCGGTCGCGGCGCCGACGACAAAGCCACCTGCATACCGTCGACGCTACGTCATCGAGACCCCGTCGTCGATCGCTCATCGATGAGAAATCGCCGGTAATTTACCGGCGATCGTGAGCGCAGCGGAAACCGAGACGCAGGTCTCCCGTGGCCGGATTGCTGGCGAATCCGGAGACCGATTTCGTGCTGATGAGGGCGAAGCTTCCGCCCCTCGCGACCCTGAGTGGATCCTCGCGCGCGCTCCGTGCGGGGCACTGTGGCGCTTCGTAGAAGCCGGGCTGCTTGCATCGAGCGGGGGTCGTGGCGGAGGTCGCGGCAGCGGGCTCCGCGGCGTCGTTGGTCCACTCCGCGACGTTGCCGGCGACGTCCACCACATCGCCACCCACCAGGGTCAGGCGATCGCGTCGTCCGGAGCCCGGAGGTGCGGGGCCCACGCCGAGCGACGCGCAGCCGCTGGCGGGACTCTCCGTCGGGTCGCTGGGCGGTCCGCGGTAGCGCGCGAACACCGCGTCCTCGCAAGCGGGGGCACCATCACCCCACACGTATCCGCGGGAGCGTCGCCCTCCCGCGAGGTACTCGAGCTCGGCGCTGGTGGGCAGGCGATCGCCGCGCGCCGCGCAATACGCCGCCGCGCGGTCCCAGCTGACGCAGGTGACCGGCAAACCTTCGCTTCCTCCGCTGGCCTCGGTATACGTGCAATCTGCAGCGGTCCCTCCTCCGCGCGTGGGGTCGCTGGCGGTGGCCACACCGGCGGCGCGAAACTGGCCCACCGTCACCTCGTGCGCGTCCACGTAGAACGCCCGGAGCAGCACCGCGCGCTCCGGCAGATCGCGACCCAGCGCGTCGACCGCCACCAGCGCGTTGTCCATCCAGTAGGTGCCGCCCGGTGCGCACACCATGCCTTCGCGCGGGGGCGCGCCATTGCAAGCCCGAGCTTCCTGGGTTCCCAATGGCGCGCGCGGCGAAGGACGACCGGGCACCAGCGGCACTGGGTCCGCGTCGGGCATGGCGAGACGCGCGGTGGGCAGAAAAGCGGTCCACTCGCTCACGCCTTCGGCGCCCAGCGCCGGGAGGGCGAACGTCGCCGACACCGTCGAGGCGGGGGGTGGCTCACCGCCGCGCATCCGCGCTCGGCGGAACATGCGGAGTCGAACCCGCAGCGGCACACCCTCGCGGGGCACCACGCCGATGGAGAGACGCCCCGCCTGCAAGCTCTCGCGATCGATGCTGAAGTCGCGGATGCAGTCCTCGCAGGCGATCTTGCCGTTCTCGTCGAGAACGGCAAGATCGCCTGCGAGG
>JABFRG010000503.1 GCA_013141295.1 Polyangiaceae bacterium | reverse complement strand
CGACGGTCGTACGCTCACTCCCGTCCAGGTCACGCCGGGCGCATCCGACGGGAGCTTCACCGAGATCCGAGACGCGGCCATCGAGCCGGGGGCGAAGGTCGTCGTCGACCTCGCGGACGACGCGCCATGAGCCCGAGCACCACACCCCTGGTCTCGCTCCGCGCCGTCGAGCGCGTCTACGGAAAGGGCGATGCGACCGTTTATGCCCTCAACGGCGCCGACTTCGAGATCCGCGACGGAGAGTTCGTCGCCGTCATGGGGGCGAGCGGCTCCGGCAAGAGCACGTGCATGAACATCCTCGGCGGACTCGACGTTCCGACTGGCGGCCAATACCTCTTTCGCGGCGTCGACGTCGGTTCGCTGGACGCCGACCAGCTCGCCCTGTTCCGGCGCCACTACTTGGGATTCGTATTTCAAGGATTCAACCTTCTCAAACGAACCTCGGCCCGAGAGAACGTGGAGCTGCCCCTCGTCTATCGAAAGGTACCTCGAAAAGAACGACGAGAACGGGCCCGCGAGGCCTTGCGCATCGTCGGTCTGGCCGACCGTGAAGAGCACTCACCGAGCGAGCTCTCGGGTGGCCAGCAGCAACGCGTCGCGATTGCCCGCGCGATCGTGAGCGATCCGCTCCTGCTGCTCGCCGACGAGCCGACCGGCAACCTCGACGAGGCCAAGAAGCGCGACATCATCGGCCTCCTCGAGACGCTGAACCGGGAGCGCGGCATCACCATCGTGATGGTCACCCACGAACCCGACATGGCCGCGCACGCCGACCGCATCATCGAGTTCCGCGACGGCCGCGTGGTGCGCGACGGCGCGGTCAGGGCACCAGGTAGCGATGCTGTTTAGCGCAATCCTCATGGCGCTCGGGGAGATCCGGCGCAACACCGGCCGATCGCTGCTGACGGCCCTGGGCATCGTCATCGGTGTCGCCGCCGTGATCGCGACGGTGACGCTCGGCAACTCGGCGACCGCGAAGGTAACGAGCGACGTCGCGGCGCTCGGGAACAACATGCTCATCCTGGCGCCCGGAAATATGAAGCGCGGCCCGGTCGCATCGAACGCGACCCCCTTCGAGCTCGCGGACGTCACCGCTGTGACGCGCGAGGTCGGTGGGCTCACCGGCGTCGCACCGCTGAGCTCGAAGAACGAGCTGGTCGTCTTCGGCAACAAGAATCACTCGACCCAGCTGAGTGGAACGACCAACGCCTACTTTGCGGTACGCGGGTGGACCGTTGCGTCGGGCCGGGCGTTCACGGACTCGGAGGTATCGAGCGGGGCGCCCGTGTGCCTCCTCGGGGCGACGCCGAAGACCGAGCTCTTCGGCGGGGGCAACCCGCTCGACGCGTCCCTTCGCATCGGGAAGATGTCGTGCACCGTCATCGGCGTCATGGAATCGAAGGGAAAGTCCACCTTCGGGCAAGACCAAGACGACTTCGTCCTCATGCCCTTGGCCGCGTTCCAGCGTCGCGTGTCCGGTTCGAAGCACGTCGATCAAATACTGATGTCGGTGAGCACGAAGCGAGCCACCAGCTCGGTCATCGCGCAGGTTCAGTCGCTCATGCGCGAACGCCGGCACATCGCGAGTGGCACGGAGGACGACTTCGACGTCCGGGACATGAAGGAGATCGCGAACACGCTCGGGACCGTGACTGGCACGTTGACCGTGCTCCTGGCAGGCATCGCCGCGGTGAGTCTCCTCGTCGGCGGAATCGGGATCATGAACATCATGCTGGTATCGGTGACCGAGCGGACACGCGAGATCGGGATCCGGCTCGCGGTGGGCGCGCGCGGCGTCGAGGTCTTGACACACTTCTTGATCGAGGCCGCGGTGCTCTCGCTCTTCGGTGGCGCCATCGGAATCGTCTTCGGACTCGGCGGTTCGTACGCGGTGACGCGAGCGTTCCACTTGCCGTTCGCGTTCTCGCCGTCGGTGATCGCCATCGCGTTCGGCTTCTCCGCGACGGTCGGCATCGTCTTCGGATTCTTGCCTGCGCGCCGAGCGGCGCGTCTCAAACCGACGGAGGCGTTGCGCCATGAATAAGAATGCTTCGTTCATGATGGCCCTTGGCGCGTGCATTGCGCTCGCGACCACGTATCCGAGCGAAGCGCGGGCCGAGACGCTGCGCGCAGACGACGCCCTGCGCGAAGCGATGAAGAAGAACCCGCAACTTCGCGCGGCGCTGTCCGACGTGACTGCCGCTCAGGCCTCGACCACGAGAGAATCCGCTCGCCTGGATCCGACGCTCACGCTCTCGCTCGGTGCGACGCACACCAAGAGCCCTTCCCTCTCGCCCGGCGCGAGCTCCGTGCTGGTGGGCACGAGCAACGTGGCGCAGGCCGACGCGACGCTGACGAAGACGCTGCCGTGGGGCACCCAGCTCTCGGCGAGCGTGGGGTCGACCGCTTCGAAGACGGCCACGCCGTTCGTGCTCGGGTCGGCGCAGGGCGGAACGCAACCGCTGGTACTGACGGTAGGCCCTGGCTACCTCTTCACGGCGAAGGTCGGGGTTACCCAGCCGCTGCTCCGCGGCGCCGGTCGCGATGTGACGATGGCCACCTACAATCAGGCGGTCGCGGGCGAGACGTCGAGTCGCCGGGAACGAGACCGCCAGGCCAGCGCACTCGCGCGCGACGTCCTCACCGCGTACTGGGAGGTTTGGTACGCGTCGAAGTCCTTGGAAGTCGATCGTCGTGCCCGCGACACCGCGCGCGCCCAGCGCGATGACGCCGTAGCACGAATGGAGACGGGCTCGTTGGCGCGTGCGGACGTCCTCACGTTCGAAACACAGCTCGCGACGAAGGAAGAGACGCTGATGCAGTCCGAGGTCGAGGTGAAGACCCGCACGAACGAGCTCGCGCGTATCCTCGGTCGCGATCGAGACGCGTCCGAGCTATCGATTGCAGAGCAAGATCCCGAGGTACCGGCGGACATCCCCGGTGAGCTCGTGAGCCGTGCGCTCGCGAGCGCGCCCGAGGTCGCGACGAAGCAGGCAAACCTCTCGCTCACGGAAGTCCAAGAGCGAACCGCAGCCGATTCCTATCGACCCCGGCTCGACCTCGACGCATACGTGCAGTCGCAGGGCCTCGGCAACGAAGATATCCCCAGCGCCTTCTCGCAGTTCGCCGGGTTCGGCGTATTCAGTGCGCACGTGGGGCTGACGCTGGAGCTCCCGCTCACCGGAACGCGCCGCCAAAGCGAGGCGAGCCGGGCCCGGGCGGCAACCGATACCGCGCGTGGCAACCTCGCCGCGACGCGTGCGGACGTGGCCACCAGCGTCGGCACATCCGTCCAGAAGCGCGACCTCGCGCGGCGACGAATCGAGCTCGCCAACGCCAGCGCCGGCTACGCGCGAGATCAGCTCGCCTCCCAGCAGGCGCTGTTCGCGAGCGGAAGCGGAACCGCCCTCCAGGTCATCCAGGCCCAGGACGCCGTGCAAGCCGCGAGCAAGCGGCTCGCGCGCGCTCGCGCCGACCTGGTCCAGGCACACCTGGCGCTCTCACACCTGGTCGGTGGCTTGCTGGCCGAGGCCACGGCGCTACTGCCCAGCGGCGATTCACGCTAAAACGGAGCGCAGGATGACGACGCCAGCGGTATGGGTACTCTACGTGGAAGACGATGCGCGGCTCGCCGCGTTCACCGCCGAGTACCTCACGCAACGCGGCCTCGGTATCGTGCACGTCACCGAGGGGGACGCCGCACTGCGTGAGCTTCGGAAGCGCGCCTTCGACGTCGTAGTGCTCGACATCATGCTGCCCGGGCGCGACGGACTTTCGATCTGCAAGACGATTCGAGCTTCGTCGGATGTCCCCGTCCTGCTCGTCACGGCCCGCGGAGAAGAATCCGATCGCGTCGTCGGACTCGAGCTCGGAGCGGACGACTACATCGTCAAGCCCTTCTCCCCGCGCGAGCTCCTCGCACGCATTCAAGCCTTCGTGCGCAGGCGGCGCGGCGAGCTCACGCCGAAGACCGCGGAGCTGCGGGTGGGGCCTCTCACCGCCGACCCTGGAGCACTCGAGGCGACGTTGGAGGGCCAGCCGCTCTCGCTCTCGCCGACGGAGTTCCACCTCCTCGCGCGCTTGATGGAACGGCCCGGGCGAGTTCTCACCCGTGACCAGCTCCTGGAGCTGCTCAAGGGAGGCGCCGACGAGGCCTTCGACCGCGCGATCGACGTCCAGGTCTCACGACTCCGTCAGAAGCTCGGCGAGGTCTGGGGTCATCGTCTGATCAAGACCATCCGCGGTGTGGGCTACATGCTCGTGGCCGAGCCGAGGTAGCGCATGTTCTCCTTGCTTCGAAGACGGCTCCTCTTCCGCGTGATCCTCAACGGGATCATCCTCGTCGTCGTGAGTGCGGGAGGCTTCCTCGCCCTCGCGACCGCGCTTGTCGGTGGCGAGACCCGGAACGCCGAGCGGGCCATGGCAACGTGGTTCGCGGCGGAGGCGTGTGCGGACTACGCCGCGTCACCGCACGCGACAGCCCTTGCGACGTATCCGGTCGGCATTGCGATCTACACGCGGTCTGGCGAGAGGCTAGCGGCGTCGACCACCGAGAATCTCGGCGAACCCACGGCTGCGGAGGTCGAGCGCGCCACTGGCGGGAGTCCGACCAGCATCGCACAGCACGGAGATCTCGTGAGTGCGTGTCTCGACGGCACGGCGCGATACGTCGTCGTCGGTCGGCCCCTGAAAAGACCGCCCATCAACCGCCTCGCCGTGTCCGTTGGTGCCATGGTGCTCCTCGTGGTCCTGGGATCCATCCCCCTCGCTCGATCGTTGGTCAAACCCATTCGCGAGCTCGTGGGCACGGCGACGCGGTTCGGCGAGGGCGATCTCTCTGCGCGAGCCACGGTTCGGAGAGCAGACGAAATTGGCGAGCTCGCGACGGCCTTCAACGCCATGGCGGCAAAGCTCGAAGCGAAGCTGCGCGCCGAGAAGGAGATGCTGGCCAACGTCTCGCACGAGCTCCGGACGCCGCTGGCCCGCGTGCGCGTGGTTCTGGAGACCGCGCAAGAGGATCCGAAGCGTGCGGCTTCACTGCTCACCGAGATCTCTCGCGATCTCGCGGAGCTCGAACGTCTCACGGAAACCGTCTTGGCGACGGTCCGGCTCGATTTCGAGGAGCGAGAGCGCGTTGAGCCACCCGGGCTCCGCTTCCACGCCGAAGAGGTGGACGTCATGACACTCCTTCGGCACGTCATCGCCTGGAACGTCGAAGCGAATCCCGAGGTGGAGATCGCACTGGAAGGGCCGGAGAACATGCGCCCGCTCCGCGCCGATCCCGCGCTCCTTCGTAGACTCTTCGACAACCTCGTGGGCAATGCACGAAAGTACTCGTCCGACCCCGTCTCCGTGCGGGCGCACGACGATGAGGACGTTCTCGTCGTCGTCGTCGAAGACCATGGTATCGGCATCGACGAGGCCGACCTCGAGCGTATTTTCGAGCCATTCTTCCGCTCCGACCGCAGTCGCCAGCGCACCACCGGCGGCACCGGGATCGGCCTCGCTCTCTGCCGGCGCATCGTCGAGCTCCACGGGGGCACCGGGATCGGCCTCGCTCTCTGCCGGCGCATCGTCGAGCTCCACGGGGGCACCATCGAAGCCGCGAGTGCCGGAGGCACGGGAACGAAGATCACGGTTCGACTTCCGCGGGCCCCACGGTCTGACGAGACGAAGCGGCAATCGACGTAGCGTGCCCCTACGTACTCTTCGCCGTTGGGTTTTCAGGCCTTGCCGCTTCGGATGCGGGTGAGCGAGCGCGTGATGAAGAGTGCCATGGCGCCGAGGCCGAGGCCGAAGGCGCCCGCATGGGTCACGCTCCTCGGCTCGAAGGTTCCGACGCGCGCGAGGAGCGCGTAGGCGACGGCCAGATTGAACAGCGCATACAGCACGTTGACCGGCGACGACGACTGCCCGCGAAACGGGGGCGAGGCGAACGGCGTCGGGAAGGTGCGCCCGAGCACACCCGACACGAAGTGCGGCACGAAGTTCGCGGAGAAGGCGCCGGCGAAGAAGTACGCAAAGACATGGGGCGAGAGCATGGCACCTCCACATGGCAACTACGTGTTGCCATGTATCGAAGGTAGCTGGCATGCCGACGGATGGCAACTCGCGCTTGCCATCTCCACTCGCGCCCGTATCCTCGGATGAGGAGGCGCACCGTGAGCGAGCGAACCAAGACGCGGCGAACCAGGGGCGTGCTCGGCGGCCGCAGCGAGCGCGTCGTGCTCGAGGTCCTGGGGGCCACCGTCGCCGAGCTGGCGGAGTCCGGCTATCGGGCGTTTCGCATGGACGCCGTGAGCGCGACCGCCGCGGTGAACAAGACGACAATCTACCGGCGCTGGCCCGGGAAGGCGCTGCTGGTGGGGGCCGCCGTCGAGTGGATGCGCACGTTCGTCCACGACGTTCCGTTGCCCGACACCGGTTCGCTGGAGCGGGATCTGATCGACGCCTTCCGGCGCAGGTTGGGCATCAAGGAGCGCGTCGAGGGCCGGGCCTGGGCGCGGCTGCTCGCGGAGAAGAACGATCCCGAGGTCGACTCCATCATCGGCGCGGCGGTCGAGGAGCGCAGCGGCGCCTGGTACGCGATGGTCACGCGGGCGGTGGCGCGCGGCGAGCTCCCCGACGGCACCGATCCGCGCCTGCTCCTCGGGATGCTCGGCGCGATCGTCGACGCGTGGAACGCGAAGTCGCCGGGCCGGCTCAAAGCCGACTTGCTCGAGGCCGCGGTGCGCACCGTGGTCGCCGGCGCACGTTCGGGCTCCCTGGTTCGGTCCCCGCGACGTCGACCTGCCCCGCGGGCAGGCTGAACGCACGCAGCACGCGCCTCGCGCGCGGCCTTGTCGTACACTCCGCGCCGATGAAGCCCCACGTCATTTGCCACACGCTGATCTCCCTCGACGGCCGCATTCACCCGAGCCGCTGGACGGAGAGCCCGGACGGGGATCGCAAGGTGTGGTCGTCGGCGTACGAGAAGCTGCACGAGACGCTGGCCGGCGACGCGTGGCTCGTGGGGCGCGTGACCATGGCGGAGATGAGCAAGGCCGAGGCGCATCCGCCGGCGGGACCGTTCGCGGTCGCGCGGCCGCACCACTTCGCGCGCCGCGACGCCGATACCTACGCAATTGCCTTCGACCGCGGGGGGAAGCTGCACTTCGCCAAGCCCGATATTGGCGGCGATCACGTGGTGGTGCTGCTCGGCCCCGGCGTCCCCGATAGCCATCTCGCGGAGCTCGCCAACGATGGCGTCTCGTACGTGGTGGCGACGGACGAAGCGATGGACGCGCGGCCGCTCCTGGATGTGCTCGGAAGCGAGCTCGGCATCGAGCGGCTCCTCCTCGAGGGCGGCGGCAACGTCAACGGCTCGATGATGGCGGCCGGCGTGGTCGACGAGCTGAGCATCCTCGTAGCGCCGGCCATCGATGGTGCGCTGGGCATCACCGGCGTCTTCGAGGTTCCGGATGCGCGGGGCCTGGTGGGCAAAGCGCGCCTTCGGCTCACGTCCAGCGAGACCCTCGAGCACGGCCTGGTGCACCTTCGCTACGCGGTAGAGCCGGGGTAGCCGCCACGCGCGGCGGCGGCGGAGATCTCCGCATCGAACTTCTGCACGAAGGCCGCGCGGGTGAGCTCACCCATGTCCACCGCCTTGGCGTTCCCGCCGGCGACCACCGTGACGTCCTCGATGCCGATCACCTTGAGGATGAGTCGCAAGTAGCTGGTGGCGATGTCGCGATCGCGAATCGGCGAGCCCTCGGTGTACACGCCGCCAGAGGCGATGAGGAGCGTGCACTTCTTCCCGTGCACCAGCCCTTCGCCGGCGAAGCCCAGCGTCTTGCCCTTGCGAACGACGTGGTCGATATACGCCTTGAGGACGGCGGGCACGTTGTAGTTGTAAACGGGTGTGCCGATGGCGATGTCGTCCGCCGCCAGGAGCTCGTCGACCAGCTCGTCGGAGAGGCGCAGTAGCCCCTTCATCTCCGGCGTGTGATGCTCGGCGGGCGTGAAGTACGCCTGCAGCCACGGCAGGTTCGCGAAGACCAGCTCGGTCTTCATCAGATCGCGGGTGACGATCCGCCCTTCCGGATGGCTCTTCCTCCACGCGGCGACGAACCGCTCGGTGAGGCCACGCGACATCGAGCGCTCGCCACGGGGGCTCGCTTCAACGACCAACAGAGTACGCATCGGAAGTGTCTCCTCTCGAGATGGCGGACGAAGGCGCCCACCGGCATGCTCTTGATATAGAGACGGCCGACCATCTTCGGCAGAGATGAAATTGTGATACAATGCATCACCTGTGGAGATGGAATGAACGTCCCGAACCTGACCATCGATCAACTCCGCGTCCTGGTGACGATCCGCGACGCCGGGAGCTTCTCCGCCGCGGGAAGGTCCTTGGGCCGGGTGCAGTCTGCAATCAGCCAAACAGTGAAGGCGCTGGAAGACGCGCACGGCGTGGCGCTCTTCGATCGGAGCAAGCACAAGCCGACGCTCACCGCGGTGGGTGAGGTGCTGGTGGAGCAGGCGCGCACGGTACTGGCGAGCGCCGATCGCTTCGCGGCCATCGCTGCGGGGACGCACAATGGTCTGGAGCCGTCGCTCTCGCTGGCCATCGATCCCCTGGTGCCCACCGCGCCGCTCATCGATAGCCTGCGCGCGCTGCAGGAGACCTTCCCGGACCTGCCGGTCTCGTTCTCCACCGAGGGCGTGAACGGGGCCGAGCGACGCCTGCGCGACGGGTCCGCATCGCTGGCGTTCTGCCCGCTCCTGCCTTCGGTGCCCGCCGATTTGACCGTGTATCCCATCATGGAGCTGCGGCTCACCCCGGTGGTGGCGCCGAAGCATCCCCTCGCGCGGCTGCGTCGGAAGCTCGGGCGGGCGGACCTCGAGGCGCACGTGCAGCTCGTGCTCTCCAGCGGGCCCGGCGCAGAGGGCCCCAGCTACGGCGTCATCAGTCCGCGCGTCTGGCGCTTCGTGGACCTCGGCCGGCGCCTCGACTTTCTTCTCGCGGGCTTCGGCTGGTGCAAGATGCCGCCGTACCTGGTGGCGCCGTACCTGGAGAGCCGGCGCCTCGTGGAGCTCGAGATCGCCGACGAGTACGCCGCACCCACCCGGCCGCTGCCGGTGTACGCGGCGCACGTTCGCGATCGACACCTGGGCCTCGGTGGCCGCTGGCTGCTCGACGATCTGCGGAAGCGGCTGGCGAAGTGAGCGCCCTCAGAACCAGCGGGCGAGCGCGTCGTCGAGCGATCCGCGCGAGGCATCGGTCCACGCGACGCAGCCGTCCGGGCGAAGGAGCATCGAAGGACCACCTGCCGTGCGTGCATGATGCACATTTTTCGGGAGCGAGTGCTCCGCCGGTGAGACGAGGAGGCCGCCCCCTTTCTCCATCCGCGCGTAGAGGCCCTGTTCGCTGCCGTCGGCGAGGGTGAGCTGCTGGTCCTTCGCCAGGGTCCCGACCATGGGATCGTCGTCGCCCAGATCGTAGCGAATGCCGACGCCGGTGAGCATCTCGCCGATGTAGCGATTGCCCTCGGGAAGCTTGATGAGGTCGCTCACCACAGTGCGAAGCGCGCTGGTGAGCGGATCCGGCCGCATGAGCGCGACCTGGGCGCGGGTGTTCTCGAGCACCCGCGCGCCCACCGGATGACGCTCGGTGGTGTACGAATCGAGGAGACGATCGTCGCCCGCCACCGCCGCGGCGATCTTGAATCCAAGGTTCGCCGCGTCCACCAGCCCGAGGTTGAGGCCCTGCCCGCCGAAGGGCGAGTGCACGTGGGCGGCGTCGCCCGCGAGGAGCACCCGGCCCATGCGGTAGGTCGTCGCCTGCCGCGCATTGTCGGTCCATCGGGTCGCCATGGGCATCGAGAGGATCTTCACGTCGGTGCCGCTCACCCGCTGCACCGAGGCCTCCACTTCGGCGAGCGTGAGGGGCGCGTCGCGGTCCGGCGGCGGTCCGTTGAACTCCGCGGTGAAGAGGCGGCTTCCCATGACGCCCGAGACCACCAGACCGCGCGGCGTGCGCTGCCACCCCCGCGTGAGCTTCTCCGGCGCGTCGAGCTCGGCGAGCGCTTGGTAGCCGGTGATGGTCGGGTCGGTGCCGGGAAACGCGAAGCCGGCGAGCTTTCGCACCCGGCTCCGGCCACCATCGCAGCCCACCAGATACTGCGCGCGGAGCGGACCCGCGCTGGTCTCCAGCGTCACCGCCGTTTCGTCCTGCGTGAAGCCTTCCACGGTGACGCCGCGGCGGATCTCGATACCGAGCTCGCGCGCGCGGGCATCGAGGATCTTCTCCAGCGCCTCCTGCGGAATGGGTCGCATGTGCCGCTCGGGAACCTGCTGCAGCTCCTGGTCCACCAAGAAAAGGCCGGAGAAGTGACCGCCCGGCTTCTTCATCCCCTTCGGGCCGAAGCGCGCTACGAGCCCCGGCATCATCAGGGTCAAGAACGCCTCGTGCTCCGCCTGGAGCGCAGGGCCGAGACCGCGCCTTTGCAGCGCCTCCCACCCGACGACGCCCACCGAGGCGGCCTTGATGGTGAGGTCCGGTTCCCGGAGGCGCTCGAGAACGACGGCTCGCACGCCCGCGGCAGCGAGCTCGATGGCCAGGAAGAGCCCAACTGGGCCTGCGCCGACGATGGCGACTTCGTGGAGGGGATGCATCCGAGAATCTTATACTCGGTAAAACTTTGTGCCAGGACAATTTTTGACCTAGTATAAGTTTCAAGTCATGGGCGAGCTACGCGAGAGCAAGAAGCGCGAGACGAGGCAGCGGATCTCCGACGTCGCGACGGCGCTGTTCTTCGAGCGCGGCTTCGACGCGGTGACCATCGACGACGTGGCGGCCGCGGCCAAGGTCTCCAAGCCCACGGTGTTCAACTACTTCGCGCGCAAGGAAGACCTGTTCCTCGACCGCCAGGACGACGTGCGTGTGCTCCTCCGCGAGGCCCTGGGCGGCAAGGCGAAGGGCGAGGCGCCGGTGGACGCGCTGCGACGCCTGGTGGACCGGCTGCATCACGAGAAGCATCCATTCGCGCGCATCGACGGCGAGACCGTCGGTTGGTGGCGGGTGGTCGCGGCGAGCCCCTCGCTTCAGGCGCGCCTGCGCGAGATCGGCGACGAAGCGGTGGAAGCCCTCGCGGGGGAGCTCGCCGGTCCGAAGGTCGATGGCGCCGCGCGTCTCGCGGCCGGCATGTTCGTCCTCACCTGGCGCACCGCCTACGGCGAAGCGATTCGCGTCTTCGAGCGCACCGCTTCGGCGAAGAAGGCCAGCACCGCGTTCCTCGCGCTCATCGACCGCGGCTTCGCCGCCGCCCGCGCCCTGGATTGACCGCCTCCCAATTACTGTCATCCCGAGCGAAGCGAGGGACCCCCTCTGCCATTTCGCTGAACGAAGGGCCGAGCTGCGTTCCCTCCCCCTGGCCCCTCCCGGTGAGCGCCCGAGCTCATGGGTAACAGCGTCGCCCGACCTCATGGGTAACAACATCGCCCGACCTCATGGGTTACAGTTCGTCCTTCTGGTGCCGCAAGTCGAGGACTCGCAGACCGAGGCGTTCGTTGAAGATGCCAATGGCACACTTCTCGAAGTGAACGCGCCAGACACCGTCGTCGATGGGCTCCAGGCCGAGCGTTTGTCGACGTAAGGCTTTCCCGCAGGTCAGCGGCTGGTTGTGCCAGGTGATCTCGCCGTTCACGTCTGCACGACGCGT